>CAYGZI010000027.1:0-19283 GCA_964354245.1 uncultured Planctomycetaceae bacterium | reverse complement strand
AGGAGCACGACCTTCTTGCCCTGCTTGTGCCATTGGGGGAAGTACATCCACCCGTGGCCGCTGAAGGGCTGGGAGAAGAGGGCCGTGGGGAGCCCGACGTCGATCAGCTTGCTCAGCACCGGGGCGTCGCCGCCGTGGTGCGATAGATGGATGATCAACAGGGCGTCGGCGTCCTTGAGCTTAGCGGCCACCTGGCCCACCTCGGCCGGAGGGACCATGTCGCCGCCGACGAACTTCACGTCGCCGAGCTTCTTTTCGAGATCGGCGAAGTGCTTGTCGAACCTGGCGAGTTCCTCGGTGGGGTGAGTGAGGTAGTCGTCGCCGGTGCGCCCGGCATACAGCTTGAAGATCTTCGCCGTGGGCAGCTTGGGCCAGGCGTCCGCCTGGGCTGGCGCCGCGGACTGGGCCCCGAGCTGCGTGCTCAGCAGGATGCCTCCCGCGGCGGCACTTCCGAGAAACTCGCGTCGGCTCAACGGATCGCTCATAGCTGGCTCCTTCAACTGGGAGGGAATCACCAAGACAATACTGCCCCCATGATAGCCGGCTTTGCGGAAGACGCAATGGCCTGGCCTGCGGTTCTAACCCCCCGCCACCGATTACCACGTGCGCACGCGGATCATGTAGGCTTGCAGGATCCCCGATTCGTCGGAGTTGAAGAAACCCAGCGTGCCGTCGGGCGAGAGGAACGGGTGGATGTGGGCCTCTTTCTTGCCCGAGGAGCGAGGACCGAGCAGATACTGGAAATCCTTGACGGCGTCCTTGCCGGGCTCACCCAGCTCGGCCAGGTAAATGCGGCCGCCTTTATCGAGCGGGGCGGCATCGGAAATCAGCCGCTTGCCGGCAATGTCGGTGGCGAAGTGATAGAAGTGAGGATTGGTGAACGAGCGGGACAGATCGTTGCGCACGCCGCCGGGGGTCTTGATGCCCACGTGGCCCGCGTGCGGGGCGGGGCGGCCCTCGATCAGTTGGGCCTCGGGCGGTTTGCGGGTGCCGGTGCTGGTGATGGCCCAATCGCTGCGGCCCCGCCAGCACTGGTGCCCCTGGCAGGCCTCGTTGCCGTCGCGTCCCCAGGGCATGTTGCGGAAGTTGGCGCCATCGTCGCGCAGGACGTGGATGTCGGCCCCCACGCCGCCCACCAGCCGCTTGATCGCCCCCGAGGCGTCGCACTGGTTGTCGTGGTTCTCCTGGATGAGGATGTCGTGGCACTGCTCGGGGTTGAGCGAGCGGGAGTACTGCGGGTGCATGTTGCACCAGGTTGGGCCGTGGATGACGAGACTCACCGCGGCCTTCTCGACGTCGAAGATCATCAGCCCGAACGGAGCCCCCGCGGTCTTGCCGTCGCCGAGAAACGCGGAGATGGCCAGCCGATTGCCGTCCGAAGAAATGGTCGAGAGCGGATAGATGTGGCTGGGGCGGAAGTTGGTGCCCGGAAGCGGCGAATCGACGACGATGAGCGTCTCCCGCCCGGCGCCGTCCAGGCCCACGCGCTTGACCGTCAGCCGGCCGCCGTTCACTTTCGTTTCATCCACGAAGTAGTAGACGTACTTGCCGTCCGGCGAGACCGAGGCCCCGGTGGTCCCCACCTCCGTGGTGAGCGGACTGAGCGTGCAGCCGTTCTCGATGTCGCACAGCAAATACTGGTGTTTCGGGTCCCTGCGGTTGCTGCCGTGGGCGGTGGCCGAGCGGTGCAGCACGAACCGCTTGGAGTCCATCGTGAAGATCTGGGCCTCCATGTAGAGGTGCGAGCTGTGTACGTCCGGCTCGGTGGTGAGCTGGATCACCTCGATCCCCTTGGGAGACTTTTCGTCCAGCAGATCGGGCCGCGGCTTGGGCTTCGACTTGCCCGCAGGTTGCACCACCGCCGGGGCAGCGAAAAGCCGTTCGCGGCCGGTCAAGCCGGTAAGCAGCACACCGCTTGCTCCAAGGCCGGCTTGCCGCAGGAACGTCCGCCGACCGTGGCGAACAACATCAACTCGCGGTCTTGCACCTCGCATCGCATTCCCCTTTCAGATGCAAACGGCGGGCAACGGGCACCCGCGAAGAGGCCAAGCCGACGCAACCCGGCCCTGACCCCTGAACCCTGAACCCTGCTCTCACGCCACCATCGCCTCCAGGTTGAACAGCCGGCAGAACTGCACCAGCTCCTTCTTGAAGTCGCCGTAGAAGAAGACCTGATGGAACCCGGGATAGGCCAGCACGTCCTCGACGCCGTCGAACTTGACCATCACCGAGATCACGCACCCTCCGGCGGGCGGCACCGCCACGTTCTGGAGCACCTCGCCGGCGGAGATGATCATCGTGGTCGGCCGCTGCGAAGTGCGCAGGAGGAAGTCCACCGACGTGACCCGCTGCCCCACCTTCCACACCGGCCGCGCCGTCGCATCGCGCAAGGCGTGGTGGTGCGTGATGTCGTAGGGCTCGGGGGCGGTCCCGAAGCCGTTCAATCGCGTCGGGCAGCAGCAATGGGCCCCGATGATCGCGTCCCGCGCGGTCTCGGCCACCGGGTCCTGCTGAAAGCCCGGCCGGTCGAAGAGGTACTGCACGACCACGTGGCTGGCCACCGCGCGGAGATCGGCCTCGCAGGCGGCGGGGATGCCGTCGTCGTTCATCTTCGACCAGGCGATGCAGGGCAGGCTCACCTTCACCCGGCCCAAGGCCCCGAGGCAGTCCATGGTGATCGCGTCCGCCTCATAGCGCTGGAGCATGGACCGGGCCACGACGTAGCTCTTGATCCCGTTGTGTACGTCCTGCTCCGTGGCCCCGATCTGCCGGGTCGCCCCCTTCATCAGCTCCGCGGCCAGGGCCCGGACTTCGTCGCTCTCGGGCGTCTTGCGGTATTCGTCCAGGAACTCCTTGGCCGGCACGCGGCGGAGCTGGATGCCCACGTCGGGCATCGTCTCCTCGGCGGTCTTGGCGCCCGCGATCACCAGGCAGCGGGTCTTGCGCATCTTGGCCCCGGCGTGGAGCATTTTCATGCCGTAGCGGACCTGGCGCAAGTCGTCGGTCGAGGCGATGAAGCAGCCGGTCTTCTTCGACGGCGCTGCCGTGTTCACCGTGAACGAACTCCCCACCGGCGAGAAGACCACCGTGGGGATCTTGCTGTCGATCGCTTTCTCGGCGGTGGGCCACGAGTGTTCCTGGCGGTCCAGGAGCACCACCACAAGCCCATCGGGCTTGGCGGCCGCGGCTTGGGCGATCCACGCTTGCGACTCCTCCATGCTGTAGAGCGGCTCCGGGCGGAGATCGAGCTTCAGACCGAGCCGCTTGGCCGTTTGCACGATCTCGTTGGTGTACTTCGCCAGCGCCGCGGCGCCGTCGTAGACCTGGCCCGGCCACCGCAGGCCGTATTCTCCCTTGCGGCGGACGAAGGCGGCCTTGACCGTGGGCAGGTAGCGCGACGCCGGTCCGGCTTGCCGGATCTTCGCCGGCTGGGCCGTCGGACCGCCGAAGACGGCGCTCCCCAGCAGCGGCACGGAGGCCAGCGACGCCGAAGCCGCCGCCACGAACTGGCGCCGGCTCATGTCTCCACAATCATGGCAATGGGCAGCGCAACGATGGACGGGCATGGATGATTTCCTTCCGATGTTCGAGAAAAGAAAACGCGACCGCCGGTCGCGGCTTTGTGAATTGGTATCGCGATTCCCGGTCGCGGTTTTGGGGACTACCGTTGGGCCACGGCCTTCTCGCCGTAGCAGAGCACCTCGCCGCTGCGGAGGGTCACGAGGATGCGGCCTTGGGCATCGACGGCGATTCCCCAGCGGGCCGGCTCGCCGGGGAGCGGCTCAGTCCAAAGGTCCTTGCCTTGTTGCGGGTCGCGGGCCGCCAACACCCAACCGGACCGCGAGAGACCTCGCTGTTGCCGCAGGGTCAACTGGGCGTTCTTGGCCGTGACCACCACGTCGGCCCACCGCACGGACTGGTCGAAGACCGGCGCTTGCGGCTGCGAGTAAAGCGGCTGGCCGGACGTGGCCACGCGGTTGCCGACCAGGTGCAGCTCGCGGCCGCGCGGGGCCCCGGAGCCCATGCCGCCGGGCGGCCCGTTCTGGCATCGCCCGTCGGCAAAGTCGAACACGGCCGGCGAAACCGCGTTGCCGCCCGCCAGGTAGAGCTTCCCGTCGTGGAAGAGCATTTCGCCCTGGCAAGTGACGCCGCGGCGGCCGAAGGCGTCCAGGTGGCCGGACGTGTTGTTCTGCCAGCGGATCTTTCCGGTCTTCACGTCGAGGGCATAGACGTGGGTGCCGTCGAAGTCGTTCATCCCGGCGGCGAAGCACGCCACGCCATCCTGAACCAACACGCCGCTGGCCACGGGCCAGGTCGAAATGAGCTGGCCGTACACGGGGATCTTCCGATCGGTCGGGGCGGCACGAAACCGCCACACCAGCCGGCCGGTTGCCGCCTCAAACGCATAAGCCCAGCCGTCCGAAGAGCCAACTAGAGCCAGCCCGTCGCTGATGGTGGGCGGATAACGGACCGGGCCGCCGGTGTAGGCGGTCCAGCGGACCTGACCGGTTGCAGCGTCCAAGGCCCGGACTGTGCCGTCGTGCCCGCCCACGAAGACCAGCCCTCCGGCAGCCACCGGCGCGGTCAACTCGCCGCGAGATTTCGGGCTATTGCGCCACAACTGGGCCGGACGACCGGCCGCCGGCACCGACGCGCTGGTATGGGCCGACCGTGTGCTGGTGGCCCGGAACGTCGGCCAGTCGTCGGTCGCCACCCGCAACCCGCCACCCGCCACCCGCCACTCGCCACCCGTCTCCAGCCGCTCGGCTTCGGTCGCCTTCTGATCGAAAGCGAAGTCGCCGGCCGGGCCGACCGACATCGCCCCGAACATCTGCAAATTGCAGTCGCACGCCCACGGCAGCCAATACAGATGCCCGAAGGCGACCACCACGCCCACGTGGCACGACGGGCGCACGGGCGAGAACCACTGGACTTGGCCGGAGGCGACATCGAGCCGCCCGGACCCCTCGTGGCCGCGGAAGAAGATGCCGTCGGGCGTGCCGGTGGACCGCGTACAGGCCCGTCGCTCGACCTCGTAGCTGGCCAGGACCTGTCCGGTCAAGGGGTCGAGCTTCTTGGTCTGGCTCTTGGAATGCTGCGGGCCGATGCAAAAGAGCCCCTCGTCGCGGATCACGATGTGCAGATCGATGGCCGGGTGCTTGAAGAGCACGTGCCCATCGTCGGCCGACAGCGCGGTCAGCCACTGCACCTGCGGGCCAAGCACATAGACGGCCTTGTCGGTACACTTCAGGTAGACCGTGCTCTTCCAGCCGCCGATGTAGCCGTGGCCCGGGCGATACGGCCCGATCGTCTTGAAGACCTCGGCGTCTTGTTGAGCCGTCTTACGCCAGATTTCGCGGCCGGTCTTGGCGTCGAGCGAGACGAGGTAGTTGCCGAAGTTGGCCATGTAGATGCGGCCATTGGCCATGCACAAGGAGCGGCTGTCGATGGGCGGCTCCTCCTGGTGGCTCCAAAGGACCTTCTTGGTTTTGGGGTCGATGGCCAGGAGCGTCTTGGCAAAGCCCCATTGGTATTGCCGGGCGTTGTATCCCTGGGAGATTCCATCCCAGGGCCAGCCGTGGTTGGTGCTTCGCCACTTGGCGTCCGGGTCGGGCGGCTCTTGCTGACCGACGAGGGCATAGAGCGTGCCGCCTTCCATCGCCATCCACTTCCAATACGTCCCGCCGGTGAGGTCCGCCGGGGCGATGATTTCGTCAAGCTGCTTGCCGGTCGCCGCGTCGAGCACTTTGCACGACTTGTCGTCGGCCAGGTAGAGCGTCGTGGGCGTGGCGACCATCGTGCTGCGGTCGACCATGATGCCCTGCGGCAACGGCCGCGTCCAAAGCGTCGTGCCGTTGTACGCATTGACGACGACCAGCGTGTTGAGCATCGGCTCTTCCCGCTGGTGCCAGGCCACGTTGCCGAAGGCCATGAAGAGCCGCCCGCCGGAAGCGACCGCGGCCTGCGGCGCCGGGGCATATCGCGGCTCGACGATGAACTGCGTCAGATACGGCGAGCGGGCCAGCTTGTCCAACGACTGAGGGTTGTTGTTCGGCCCGTGGTAGTGATGGGTCCACTCGTCGATGCCTGCGGGGGCGGTCTTGGTGATGAGGGTGTAGGGTTTGGCGGAGTCGGCGGTCTTGCCAACGATTAGCGCTCTTCCCTCGGGACGGAGCACGCGGAGCATCTCGGTCTTGGGCGTTCCGGCGGCATCGCCCAGGGCGACGACGGCGTCGGCAACGTTGTCGGCCAGCCCGATGCGTCCCGGCGCCTGTTTCTCGACGAAGATTTGCTTTCCCAACAGGCCGGCTGCGTCGGCCGCCCGGGCTGCGGCGGTGACGTCCTCGATCGATGTCAAAGCGACGTAGACCCGCCACTCTGTTTTCCGGGCCAAGGCGATCGCGTTTTTGCAGTCCTTGTCGCCCAGGAAGACGCAGACGCCTCGCGTCCCGACGATTGCCGCCTGCGATGGGCCCAACTGCCCTCCAGGCTGGGCCGGCCTCCCGGCCTGCGCGATGTCGGCCGACGACCCGGCGACCAACGACCATCCGACGACCAATCCGAGTGCCAAGAGCTTTCTGGACATTGCGTTTCCCTCCCAGAGTCAGGTGTCTTGGAGCCGCGGCCCGCTTCCCGAACCGCCCATATTGTGCCCTATCCCGGCGAGCTTGAAAAGCTCCGGCGGCACATTTCGCGTGGGCGGCCGGAGCCATGTGGGACAGCCGCCCTCGGCTGTCCGAATCCGCGCACAGCCGGGGGCGGCTGTGCCACAGCAAAAGTAGGGCCGGCTTTGCCGGCCTTCTCCGGTCAGCCGGCAGAGCCGGCCCTACCGTCTACTTCAGACGAAGGATCACGCTTCCTTCGCAGTCCCGCCACACGGTTCCTTCGGGCCCGGCGGACTTGGCGGCCAGGTGTTTCAGGTAATGCAGCGTCGGCTCGGCGATGTGCTGGTTGTTCAAGAACGGCTCGGTGTAGTTGATGGCCGCATAGAGGGCCTTGCCCACGTGGTGCTGCTGGCCCACGTGGTTGTTCCAGTCCACGCCTTCGGTCAGGAAACCGTGCGGCCCGTAATGGTGCTTGGCGATGGCGCGGAGGATCACCAGGCCGTCCAATTCATACTGACGGCTCTTCGCGGGGTCGCGACCTCGGCAATCGACCGCTGCCTCGAAGTAGGCCAGCGACGCCTCGGCGTTCTCCCACAGATAGGCCGTGTCCCAGGATTTCTCCATGTAGAGGAGGCCCTTGGTGGCCACACCATTGCGGTCGTCCCGCATCTTGAACTGTTCCAGCCCGTCGAGGCACTTCTCGTAGGCGAAGTCGCGGAGCGACGGGTCGCCCAGCACTTGAGAGGCCAGGAGCATCGTCCGGAAGGCCACCGAATAGGCCACGTTCTCGTGCGGATCATACGTGTCGTGATTGATGCTGCCGAAGATCCCGCCGGCTTGCCGGAACACGTCGCTCTTTTGGCGCAGCGCCGAGCGATAATCGGCCAGCTTGCGCGAGGTCAGCGCCGTCTGGAGTTGAAGAATGAACAGGCCGTCGGCCGAGGTCTGCCAGAAGCGGTCCTCGCCGCCATCGGGCGATTTCTTGTAGACCTTTCCGTCCGGCGTGGTGCGGCGAGGGAACCAGCCGTTGGGCACCGGCTCGACGTGCTTCTCGATCCATTCGGCGCAGCGGACCGCCGCAGCCCGCATCCGCGCGGCCCGGGGATCGTCGCCCAGCTCGTCGGCGAAGATCAAAAGCTGAAAACCGATCTTGGCCATGGAGCCCGGGCAGAGCCAGTCGGACTTGTGCTTGTAGTTGAGGCAGAACTTGCCCGTAGTGGTCTCGCGATAGGGGCGGATGAAGCCGGTCTTTTCGTCGATGAAGCCGCCGTCGAGGACGTGGTCGAGAATCGCGACGGCCTTCTCTTGCCAGTCGCGCCGGCCGAGGAACTTGCCGAGGGTGTAGATTTCGTAGGCCCCGCCCACCGCGTTGGCCGCCCAGCCGGGCCCTTCCAGGTTGCCGAAGTCGTGCCAGCCCATCACGCGGCCCTCGGGATCGACGAAGCTCGATATCGAGACCAGGTGGCCGCGCTCGTCGCGCCGCAAGGTCTTCTCCAACGTGAAGCGGATCGAATCCATCGCCGAATCGACGATCGTGTACTTGGGATTCTCCGGGACGTAGAAGGACCGCTCGGCAGGCAGGTTATGCTTCAGCATAAACATCCCCAGCAAAACCACAGACGTGCTCAGACCGTGCATGTTTTCCCGCTCCACAAACGAAGGCTCTTGACTGCGATCCGGGCACCAGTCTACCCCGCGTCAATGGACGCGGCAATCGACCGGCCTGGTTCGCCGGGACTGGACACCGCCCAGCCGGCGGAGTAAGGTAGCTGTGCGGTTCGGTAGACCCAAAGCCCACGGGCTGCAACCCGTGGGCTTTACTGGACGCAGGCAGTCGTCTGAGTTTCTTGAGTTCAATCGTTTTTGCACCGAGGAGGAGAGAAATGGTTCGCTGGTTGCGAGGACTGGTGGCGACGGTGGTCGCGGTTGGCATCGTGGGTCTTGTGGGGAGCGTCTGCGCGACGGCGCAAGACGGCGGGAACGCGCACCTGCCCAAGACGATCTGGAAGAGCCTGTTTGACGGCAAGGACCTGAGCGGCTGGCAGAACGCCTCGGGCGGCAAACCGGGGGCCGGCTGGGTCATTCAGGATGGTGCGATGGTGCGGGGGGAGAAGGGCGCCGGCGACGTCTGGACCAAGGAGCGGTTCGGCAACTTCGTCCTCGACCTGGAGTTCAAGACCGAGGGCAATAGCGGCATCTTCATCCGCACCGGCAATCCGCGCGACTGCGTGCAGACTGGGCTGGAGATCCAGGTCGACGCGCCCCAGCGGGCGCCGTCGAAGCACAGTTGCGGCGCGCTCTATGACGCCCTGGCACCAACCAAGGAAGTGACCAAGAAGGGCGAGTGGAACCGCGCGGTGATCACCGCCGCCGGCAGCAAGCTCACCATCGTCATCAACGGCGAGAAGATCATCGACACGGACCTGGACCGCTGGACTACCCCGGAGAAGAACCCGGACGGCACCAAGAACAAGTACAAGAAGGCCATCAAGGACTTCCCCCGCGAAGGCCACGTCGGACTCCAGGACCACGGGGCCAAGGTCTCGTACCGCAACATCAAGATCCAACCCGTCCGGTAGGACAGGCATCCTGCCTGTCGCCAGGAGGACAGACATTCCTGTCTGTCCTTTCTGCCGCGGCAGAACAGGCATCCCGCATCCCGCCTTCTCCCGTCGCCGGCAGGTGACGGGAGAAGGCAGCCAAGAAATGGGAAATGAGAAGTGAGAAATGAGAAGTGCAAAGTGGAGGATCCTCCACGTGACTAGACCTCAACTTGCACTTTGCCCTTCTCATTTCTCATTTTTCATTCCTTCCGCCAGCACCACCGCTCTGTACCCACGCGGAGAACCATGGATGCCATGAAAACCAACGCAATTGTTGCCGCAACGGCCCTCGCCGCGTCGCTGTTCGCCGTCTCCAGCGCCGACGCCATCGACCGCAACAAGCCCGTCAAGGTCTTCATCCTCGCCGGGCAATCGAACATGGAGGGGAAGGCGAAGCTCTCGCTCCTCGAATACCAAATTGCCCAGCCCGCGACCCGCGACCTGTTTGAGCACCTGCAAAAGGACGGCAAGTGGATCGAGCGAGACGACGTGTGGATCAAGTTCTGGGACCGGAAGGGCAAGCTCACGGTGGGCTACGGCTCGCCCAAGTGCATCGGGCCGGAGCTGGAGTTCGGCTGGGTGGTCGGCGATCGCTACGACGAGCAAGTGCTGCTGATCAAAACGGCGTGGGGCGGGCGCAGCCTGTTCCGCGATTTCCGCCCGCCCAGCGCCGGATTGCCCGCACAAGCGGTGCTGGAGAAGATGCTGGCCGACCAGCGCAAGCGGAAACCGGAGACAACGCTGGACGACATTCAGAAGCCGTTTGGCCAGTCCTACCGCGAGATGCTCAAAGAAGTCCGCACCACGCTCGCCGACCTGAAGACCCATTTCCCCGGCTACGCGGGACAGGGCTACGAGCTGGCGGGCTTCATCTGGTTTCAGGGCTGGAACGACATGATCGACGCCCGCGCCACCGCGGAGTACGCGGCGAACCTCACCCACTTCATCCGCGACGTGCGCAAAGACCTTAAGGTGCCCAAGCTGCCGTTTGTCATCGGCCAGATGGGCGTGGACGGCCCGAACGCGAGCCAGAACGTCAAGAGGTTCAAGGACTCGCAGGCCGCCGTCATGGAGGTGCCCGAGTTCAAGGGCAACGTGGCCCTGGTGAAGACTGACGCCTTCTGGGACATGGAGGCGGACGCCCTTTTCCGCAAGGGCTGGCGCGAGAACATCGACCAATGGAACAAGGTGGGCAGCGACTACCCGTACCATTACCTCGGCAGCGCCAAGACGCTCTGCCGGATTGGCAGGGCGTTGGGCGAGGCGGTGCTGGAGCTACGGGGGGAGAAGAAGTGAGGAATGTCTGCCCTCCTAGCCGGCCAACAACAACCGCTCGACGTTCTGGATCGCCTCCTCGACCGTCCACGCGCGGTCCGACGCTTCCACCGGCGTCCCCAGGGCGAGCCAGTCCTCGACCCGCTTCTGGGCCGAGATCACCGTGCTGTGGCTGCGCCGCCCGAAGTACTGGCCAATCTCGCTTAGGGCCGCCCGGGTGTACTTGCGGGCAAGCCACATGGCCAACATGCGGGGGTGGCTGATCCGCTTGGCCTTGCCGCCGGATTGCAGGCTCTTGGGCTCCAGTCCGAAGGCCGCGCAAACGGCCTTTTCAATGTCGGGGAGCCGCACCAGGCGCGTGCTGTGGCGGATCATGTCGGCCAAGGCATCCTCCGCCATGGCCAGATCGATCGGCTTGTGGAGCGCCTGCGACACGGCCTCCAGGCGGCAGAGCGCCCCAGAGAGCTCCCGGGCGTGGCTGGTCAGGCGCGAGGCGATGAACCGTTTCACCTCCGGCGGCACGGCCAGCTTCTTGCGCCGCGCCATCTGGTCCACGATCCCCAGCCGGGTCTCGTAGTCCGCCGGGTCGATGCGGCAGACCATGCCGCTTTGGAGCCGCGTACACAACTCGGGCCCGAGGTCCTCCAATTCCACGGGCGGCCGGTCGGCGGCGAAGACCATCTGACGGCCTTCGCGCGCCAGCGTGTCCATGGTGTAAAGCAACTCGACCTGGGTGGCCTTCTTGCCGCTGAGGAACTGGAGGTCGTCGATCAAGAGGAGCCCCCCGCCGCGGCACTTCTGCCTGAAGCTCGGCAGCCCGCTCCCCCGCACTGCCTCGACGAACCCGGCGGTAAACTGCTCGGCCGAGAGGTAGATCGCGGCGATGGCCGGCCGGGCCGCGCGGGCCGTGCTGCAAATGGCCTGCAGGAGGTGGGTCTTGCCCACGCTCGTGGGCCCGTGAATCACCAGCGGAGAGAACTCGCCGGGGCGCTCGATCACCATTTCGGCAGCGGCCCGGGCCAGGCGATTCGAGCGGCCGGTGACGAAGGAGTCCAGGTCCAAAGGCCGCCGGTGGGAGGCGCCGTTGGGGGCATCCCGCTTGGGGGATTTCGCCGCGATCCGCTCCGGCCTTGGCGCGGGATCGGACTCGCGGCAGGAGGACGGGCATTCTTGCCTGTCTGACGAAGGCGGCCGCTGCGCCACGGAGGGGTCCACGCGGAACTCGACCGTCACGCACTTCTTCAGCGTCTCCAGACAGACGGCTTCGATCTGGCTGCGGAAACTCGTGCGCAGCCAGTCCTGAAACAACGGGCTCGGCGTGCCGATCGTCAAGCGGCCGTCGTCCAGCTCGATGCGCGGGCTGGCGCCGAACCACAGTTCGAAGCGGTCTTTGCCGACCTTGTCGGCCAGCGCACGGCGCAGGACCGACACGATGTCCATATCGTCCGTGGTCACTTCCTGGCCTTCCCGGCGCGCACCCTCCCCCCGCTCAGCACACCTTCGTGATGTGTTTATTCTCCCCGCCGCAACGGCTAGCGGCGGCCGGAGGAAGAGGCACGATCTTCGACGGCGGTGGCCGTCTAGGTTCGTGTTGTTTGTCACCCGTCGTGCTGATTCTAGCCGTGCTAGCTGTGCTGTCAAACCGGCGCGAGGGCCCCGCGGAGTTTTTTTTCCCCGTGCGGACCCCTGGGTGGAATCTCCGGAGAAACCGGCGTCGTTGGGCCCGGTTTCGGGTGCGGGCCTTCCGGGCCGATCCGGTACGCGGCGGGGAAAACCTGTTCAAAGCCACCCCCGCCCACCGCTCTCGTTCCGCCAAGTCGGAGGTGCTAAGTCCTGAGCCAATCACGGAAACCGACGACGGCCCGTCGCGTCTGCCCTCTGCCTACTGCCCTCTGCCAACATCTTCAGGTAAACTCTCCGCCGGCCCCAGGCCCGGAATCCCGCGCACGTGTACATCGCCACCGCCGGATGGTTGGCGGCGTCAACCGCCAGGACCAGGCGAGGCCGCCCTGCTTGGCGCGTCAGCCATTGGGCATGGCGGATCACCTCTCTGCCCCAACCGTTCCCGCGGGCGCTAGGCACCAACCCCATGTAGACCAGCTCCAAGTTCTCTTCTTGCGGGTGGTCGGCCATGAGGAGGCAGCCGATGTCCCGGTCCTGATGCCGTACGAACAGCCACCGCTCGGGGGCAAACTCGCCGGTGGCCCGATACCCCGCCAGGATGTCCTCGATGTTGCGGAGCCCGTTCAGGAAGGGGCAGTCCAGCGTCGCCTCGTACGTGGCCTCCACCAGTCGAGCCAGCCGATCCCACTTGGACGCGTCGAAAGGTTCCAGTTGCAGCGGTCCCGAAGGAGGGTCGCTGGCGAATTCGCTTTCCGGGCATACGAGGTACAGGAGCGTGGCCAGCGGCTGGAAGCCTGCGTCGCGGAGGATGGCGTTGTCCGCGCGGGGGACCTTCTCCAAGATCGCGTGGGCCAGGCAGACCCCCTGGAGAGCGAGCCCCTCGCAGGCAGCGGCCAGGAGTTGGTGGGCCGTGGCAAGGGGTTCTTGGGGGACCGTTTGGGGTGGCCAGACCGTGGCGGTTCTCCCGGGTTGGACTTGGGCGGCAACGGCCCCAACCAGGTTCCCTCCGCGGCGCGCTTCCCAAAGCCCCTCCGTGAACCGGACGTCGAAAGGCCCGTCGCCCCGGAACAGTTTCACTTGTTCCGCCGCACTCTGGGCCGACAGGCCGCTGAAAGCCAGGCGCAGGACCTCGTCGACGGCTTCCGGCGACACTGGACCGATGCTCACTGGATCTTCGCCGCTTGGGGCCATCTTCCTGTCCTGCCTCGGTTCTCCCTCCGGTGGCTGCGTCGTGTACAATGGTAGCACGGGGCGGACGGGCCGCAAGCGACCTCACTCGACGAATCGACTTCAGGGAGTACCGAAGCCTTGGAGACCTGGGAAATCGGCGCGATACAGTCAGTCACACAGGGGGAACGTCCATGAGCAGAGTCACCGCCTTCTGCGCGTTTTGTGCAATCGCACTGGGGGCCTTGTCCAACGCATCGGCCCAACCCGCCCTAGATCGCCTGGAAAAGGAAGTCCGGCGCCAACTGGGAGAGGGCGTCCAGCCTGGAGTCCCCGCTGCGCAGACTCCCAAGGATAAAGCAGCCGCGGCCGGGAAGCCCGCCGCTCCAAAGGCGGCGCCCGCGCCAGGACATCTTGGCGCCCTGCTCGACGACGGCGACGACCGGGGCCGCGGCGTCCGCGTCCTGCGGGTCCATCCTGGGAGCCCTGCCCAGAAGGCGGGGCTGCAAGAGGGCGATCTTGTCACCGCCCTGAGCGGCATCCGGACCCGCCAGTTGTCCGAAGTAGCGGACATCCTGGCAGAGTTCCCTCCCGAGAGCGAGGTCACGTTCTTTGTCCGGCGGGGCCAGGCGGAGAAGTTGATCAACGTGACCCTGGGGCATCGCCCCGCGGGGGTCCAGCCGGCGCGGCCTCCGGCGAGTCCTTCGGTCCCAGCGGCGCCGCCGCCCGCGCCGCCGCAGGCCTCGATCCTAGCGCCTATGGGCAAGGAGCCGCCGGACGGCGATGCCCCGATTGCGACGCCGCGTTCTCCCGACGCGGATGCCGCCCCGCCTCCGCTGCAGCCCATCGGCGATCCGGCGACCCGCGCCCGGGTTGAGGCCCTACAGCGGGAGATCGACGCGCTCAGGCAGGAGGTCGAGACCCTCAAGCAGCAGAACCGGGAGCTGATGCAGCGCATCCGGGCTCTCTAGTAGCGGCGTCACTCCGTGACGCCCTCATGTAGCGGCGGCACTCCGTGACGCCGGATGCCGGTCACCGAGTGACCGGCCTACTCGAGGACTTCGGAGGTCTCCCAAGGTAGTGCTTAGGGCTTTGGGGCCGGTTCCGGCGGCTTGGGCTTGCCGCCCTCTTTGGTCCTGTCATCAACGGGCTTGGGCTCATCTTCTTTCTTGGCGGGCTGGGTCGAGGGGGCCTTTGCCTTGGCGGCCTCAACCGCGGCCTTCATCGCCTCAGCCCGGGCCCTGGCGGTTTCGGCCTCCGCCTTGGCGAGCTCGGCCTTGCGGGTCTCGGCTCGGGCGGTCTCGGCGGCCGTCTCGGCATCCCGTTTCGCTTGGACGGCCTCGACACGGGCTTTGACGGCCTCGGCCTTTGCCGTGTTGGCCCGGGCAATGTCGGCCTTGGCCTCTTCGACGGCCTTATTGGCGTCGGCCCGGGCCTTGTCTGCTTCCGTTTTAACCGCTGTGGCCTTGGCGATCTCTGCCGCGGCTGCCTGTCGGGCCTTCTCGGCCGCTTCCTTAGCTTCCACCGCCTTGCGGACCTCTGCTTCCTTCGACTCAATGGCCTTGGCCGTCTCGCTCTTCAGCTCTGCGAGGGCCTTGTCTGCCGCTGCCCGGGCGGCGTCGGCCTCAGCGGTGGCGGCCTCCGCCTCTGCCCTGGCGGCCTCCAGGTTCCGCAAGGTCGCACGGCGGCCACAACGGCCGAGCAACCCCGCCGAAGCCGCCTCGCTCATCCCCACGACGACCAAAGCCACGACCAGACACATCACCTTAGTTTGACGCATCGCCTTTCTCCTTCCAACTGGGACCCGGACCGCCGGGCCATCGCCACGTCAGGACTTCACGCATCCGGGCGCCAAATATCGATTCTCCAATCTGCCCAGAATAGCCCAAATCCCCGCGGTTCGCAATCGTCACGCGCGAAATGGTGATAAAGGCCCGGCCCACGGTACTATGGGTGGCGGAGGCTCGAAGCGGCCCTGGCGCGGTGCTAGGATATGACCAGCAGGAGGACACATCACATGAAGCTCTCGAAGACCGTTGGCGTGTTGGCTTGGCTAGTGTTCGTGCTCGTGGTGGCCGCGTTGCCGAGCGCGGCTGCCGAAAACCCGGCGGACAAGGCGTCGGACTGGAAGGTCGATCACCGCTATGCCCCGGTCTGGTGGCAGACCTCGATCTGCCTGCCCGACGACTGGCAGAAGACCCTCGTCGGCAAGGAAGGGACGCTGCTCTACGACTTCCCCGGCAAGTTCTCCGGCTTCAAGACGCGGATCGGAATCGACTATGGATCAGGAGGACAGGCATTCCTGCCTGTCAAGCCAGGAGGACAGGCATTCCTGCCTGTCAAGCCGGAGGCAAAATGGCTCCGCCAGGAACTCGTCTCGCCGCGCGTGCCGATCGTGCGTACGATCAAGCAGCTCGGCAAGGTCGAGATCGTCGAGGAGGCATTCGCTATCGGTGTGGAGATCGACCCGGGGATCAAAGCGCTGTTCGAGAAAGACGCGAAGGCCGCGCAGGCTGCGAAGCCCGCGGTCGAGCGAGTGGACCGCGGCGGCACCAATCAGAATTGGGCCCACCCCAAGGTGCCGTGCGATCCGGCGTACCGCGACATCGCCGTGGCGATGGGCGGCTCGGTCCAGTACCGGATCCGCGCCGCGGCCGGCGAGAAGTACACCGTCGTTCTGGGCCTTTGCGAAGGCTGGCATCCCAAGCCCGGCCAGCGGGTCCTCGATCTGCGAATCGAAGGCAAGAACCGCAAGACCGTCGACATGGTGGCCGAGCACGGGCGGAACATGCCGATCCTGTTTCCCTTTGAGGCCCGCGATGAAGACGGCGACGGCTGGATCGACGTGACGATCGCGGCCGCGTCTGGCTCGCCCGACCGCAACACGATCCTCAACGTGCTCTGGGCCTTTCAGGGCGATGCGCCGCCAGTAGCGGAACTGCTGACCGGCAAGAGCAGCCGCCCGGTGTTGGCGTACGTCCGCTGCGGTTCCGGCACGCAGCCGTCCGGCCCGCCCCGGTATGACGTGATCCGCGTGCAACTCCGCAATAGCGGTGACGCAGAGGTCTCCGTCCTCCCCGTCATCACGATCGACAGCGAGCTCTCCGTCACGGTCAGTCCGCAGCAGCGGCGGATCGAGATTGGCGGCGCCACCTACTTGTACTTGACGGCGACGGAGCTTTTCGGAGGAGTCTCCGGTGAGAAACAGAAGACCGTCGTGCGCCTTAAGCCGGTGAAGGTGCCGGCTCGCCAGGACCAGATCGTCGCGATTGGCGCCCTGCGAGGTGTCCCGTTGGCCGAGGATCGGCAGTTGATGCCTCGCACCGCCGACTGGGCCAACAATGCGCGGCGACTGGCCGAGCAATACTGGCAGAAGCTCGACCTGCCCTACGGCCGCTTCGAGATCCCCGACCCCGGCATTCAGGCCACGCTCGATTCCTCCATCCGCAACATCTATCAAGCCCGGGAGATCAAGAATGCACTGCCCGCCTTCCAGGTCGGGCCGACCTGCTACCGCGGACTGTGGGTCGTGGACGGCTCGTTCCTCATGGAAGCGGTGGCCATGCTCGGCCGGACCGACGAGGCCCGCAACGGCATCCGCTACCTCCTCAGCTTCCAGCGGCCCGACGGGGCGATCATGCTCATCGACGGGCACCTCAAGGAGACCGGCATCGCCCTCTGGGCAGTGACCCGCCACGCGCGCCTGACCAACGACCCCAAGTGGCTGGCCGAGGTCTGGCCGCAGGTCGAAAAGGGCTTCGCCTACATCCGCACGCTCCGCCAAAAGGCGTCGGCCGATCCCAAGGCCCTGGTCTATGGCCTCTTGCCCGAGGGGTTCAGCGACGGCGGCCTGGGCGGGGTCAATCCCGAGTACACGAACGTCTACTGGACGCTGGCCGGGATGAAGGCCGCAGTCGATGGGGCCCGGTGGCTCGGCAAGAACCAACAGGCCCAAGCGTGGCAGCGGGAGTACGACGATTTCTATGCCGCATTCCGCCGCGCTGCCGAGCGCGATGCGCGGATCGACCCGCGCGGCAACCGCTACGTCCCGATCTCGATGCGCAAAGACGCCAAGCTCTCGCCGCAAAAGGCCCAGTGGGCCTTCCTGCACGCGGTCTTTCCCGGCAAGGTCTTCGCCGCGAACGATCCGCTGGTCGTGGGCAACATGGCGATGCTCCGGGCCGTTGAGGCGGAGGGGCTCGTGCGCGACACCGGCTGGATCTCCAACGGCGTGTGGAACTACTTCGCCTCGTTCTACGCCCACGGCTGGCTATGGACCGGCGACGGGCAGAAGGCGGCCCGCACACTCTACGATTTTGCCAACCACGCCTCGCCGCTCTTGTGCTGGCGGGAAGAGCAGATGCCGCGGGGCGAGGGCGACGCGGTCTGCGGCGACATGCCGCACAACTGGGCCAGCGCCGAGTTCATTCGGCTCGTGCGCGACTTGCTCGTGCTGGAGCGCGGCGACGAACTGCACCTGCTGGAGGGCTTGCCGCGGGCGTGGGTCCAGCCCGGCAAGGCCGTGCGCGCAAGCGGCGTCTTGACCGAGTTTGGCCCGATCTCGCTGGAGCTGCGCATCGCTGCCGACGGCTCGAAGGCGACGCTCACGCTCGATCCACCCGCGCGCAACCCGGCCAAGCGGATCGTGGTCCATCTCGACGGCTGGTCGGGAAGCCGCGGCACCATCGAGTTGCCGGCAAAAGATCGCGTTGTACGCGAGATCCCGCTCAAGAAACCGAATCGGGCGTAGCGGGCGGGCTTGCCCGCCGTTTGGCTGCGATCGTATCGCGCGCTGCCGTGTGCCGGGGCCGAGCACCGCCCGGCTCCGCCTATTGACCGCCGCCGGCAGACGGGCGAGACGCCCGTCCTACTGCCCTTTGCCCACCGCCCTCTGCCTACTGCCTACTCAAGTACTTCTGATACGCCGCCACGGCCAGGGCGTCGCAGCGCTCGTTCTCGGCGTGTCCGCTGTGGCCGCGGATGTGCGTGAAGCGGACCTTGTGCTTGCCGAGCAGCTCGTCGAGCCGGCGCCAGAGGTCTTCGTTCTTGATCTCGGCCCAGCGCTGGCCTTCGCGGCGCCGCCAACCGTTGGCCTTCCACTTGGGGAGCCACTCGGTGAGCCCCTTGCCGACGTAGACGCTGTCGGTGACCAGCTCAACCGACGTGGCCCGCTTGAGCGATTCCAGGCCCCGGATGACGGCCATCATCTCCATCCGGTTATTCGTCGTTTGACGCTCTGCGCCCGAGCGCTCCATCTCCTTGCCGGACGCCGGATGGCGGAGCACGAAGGCCCAGCCGCCGGGCCCGGGATTGCCGCTGCACGCGCCGTCGGCGAAGAGGATCACCTCGTCACGGGATGGCTCGCCGGAACGCTGCATGGGCGGGTTCTATCGTACTAGACAATGGAAGAATTCACCGCAGAGGACGCAGAGAGCGCAGAGGGAAGAGAAGAGGCGTACGAGTCTGGGTTCTTGCCTCTCTCCGTCTTTTGTTTCCTCTGCGTCCCTCTGCGTCCTCTGCGTCCTCTGCGGTTTCACTCCTTTTGGGAGTGTCTCTGCAGTTTCATGGTCCTCTCGGACTTGTCACGGGCCGGTATCCTCGGCAGGGTCCGGCGAGCGCCCGCCGGCGGCAACGGCCGCGGGCTCGGCCGCCGGGCGCTCGACGGCGAGTTCCATCCGCGGCTTGGCAAACTCCTCCAGACCGATCGCCAGCGGCGATTCCAACCGCGGCTTCTTCTCCAGGCGCCACGGAAGCCGGACGGAAAACGCGCTGCCCGTGCCCAACTGGCTCTCCACCGACACCTCGCCCTCCAGGAGCCGGCAAAGCTCCTTGACGATCGACAGCCCGAGCCCCGTGCCCGAATACTCGCGGGTCATCGCGTCGCCGCCGGGCACGGCCGTGCGCCCTTGGCGGAACTTCTCGAAGATCGTCTGCTGGTCTTCTTCGGCGATGCCCACGCCGGTGTCGATGACGCCCAAGAGCAGGTCGCCGTGGTCCGTGCGGTGAGCCG
>CAYGZI010000026.1:0-19345 GCA_964354245.1 uncultured Planctomycetaceae bacterium | reverse complement strand
ATCGTCCGGTTCGGATCCATTGGTCTCGCAGCATTTCTTCCAGCGACTTGCGTCCGCCGGCCACGGGAGCGGGCTCGCGCGGCGGCGGAGACGCGGCCGGCGCAAGCGGCCGGGGCGGCGCCAACGAAGGCCGCGACGGCGACGGCGGCACTAGCGGCGCGTACTCCGGCAACAACGGTAATTCGCCCTCATCGAGGATCGAAGGAAGGCCCTCGTCGGCTTCCTTTGCCGGACGCCCCAGCCCGGTCGACGGGAGGCACACCAGCAGCCGGTGCGCTTGGCCGGCCTGTCCGCCCGGCGTGCCCAGGTCGGCCGCCAGCTCCTCCAGGAGGTCGTCGGACGGGCGCGGTGCGGCGCGGTGCCGGGCCTCCTCGCCGGACTGCACCGTCAGCGTGACCTCGATCGCCACGGGAAGCGACTTCCGCTCCAGGCTGTTCCACTCCGTGCCCCACGTCGTTCCGTCGTAGTAACGGAAGCGCAGGTCGATCACCTCGGCAGCCCAAAGGATCGACGGGTCCTCGGGGTCCGCCCGGAGCGGGGCGACCGACATCGGGTCCGGCGTGGACGTGAGGTCGCTCAGGGCCGCGCTTTCGGAGAGACTCTCCGCGGCCGCCTTCCGCGTACGCGGCGAGCCCTCCTCTACTGCGCCCGGGGGCGTTTCCCAGTCCAGCTCGCGCCGCACGAGGCCCCGCACTCCCGCCGAGCCATCGGCGCCATCCAAGAGCGGCTCCTCGAACCAGTATTGCACCGTGTGCAGCTCGGGCACTTGCGGGGAATTCGCGGGGATTGCGCCCAGCTCGTCCCGGGCCGTCGAAGCGGCCACGCACTGCGCCGGCGTAACCTGGAGCACGTCCACCTGGAGCGCCCGTTGGGTGCCGAACAGGCCGAACCGCCGCGCGGCAGTCGCGGCCCCGGGCATGGCGGTGGGCGAGTCGGGGATGGCGCTGCGCAGGTCGTCGGAGAGCTGTTCGAGGAGGGTGCGGGCCAGTTGGGCCCTCTCCGCCTTGGCCTGGCCGGAGGAGAAGAGCCGCTCGTAGGTCCGCATCAGGCCCCAAATGCCGGTCATCAGCACGGCCATGAGGACGGCGGCCAGAAGAACTTCCAGAAGGGTGAAGCCGGGCCGTCGGCTCATGGCCGCTCTCCGAAGACCTGGAGCCAGAAGGACTCGTCCGAGGGGGCCGAATCGCCGAGTCCGCGCGGGGCGGCAGGGTCGCGGACCCAGCGCACGAGCGTGAACTGCCCGGACTGCCCCGCGACGGGCGCGGATGCGACAGGCAAGAATGCCTGTCCTCCTGCCGCAGCCACGTCCTGCGCGACGGTCACGCGCACGGCGATCAGACCCTGCTGGCCGGCGACCGGCCCGGTTTCCACCCAGTAGTACCACCCCGGCTCGTCCTCGACCTCGGCGTCTTCGACCGGGACGGGGTCCTGGAGGCCGGCGAGAATTTCCTGGATCTTGGTCTGACAGATCCGCTGGGCGGCGGTGAGGTCCTCCGCGTCGCGCACGCGGCGCCGGCCGATGGAGGCCAGCTCCGACAAGACGATCAAGGAGCCCAGGAGGATGCCGGTGGCCAGGAGGACTTCCAACAACGAGAAAGCGCGGCGGTTCATGGCTGCCACTCCGCTTGCTGGAGCTCGCCGATGACCACGGTGCCGGTGACCGCGCGAAGCACGACTTCGATCGTGTAGCCCCGCTGGCCGGCCAGCCGATACCGGGCGCTGGAGGTGCGGCCGTTGGGGTAGAACCAGACCGGCGCCGACCAAAAGCCGTCGGCGCCCGCGTCCAGCAGATCGGCCGCGCCGAGCAGGTCCTCGACCGTTTCGGCTTCCTCGAAGACGGCGCCGCCCGGCAGCGTATCCGCGACGACGCTCTTGGGGCCGGGCGCCGGGCCCCCTTCGCTCTCGAACCCGGGGTCTTCCGCAGCGTCGAGCGTTGCAGCCGCCGAGATCTCGTAGCGGCCCGTGCCCGGCTGGTAGCGGAACTGCCGCACGGCGCCCGACTCCATCGCGTCGAGCCGGGCCCGGACCAGGGCGGCGCGGAGCTGCTTGGCGGCGCTCTGGAGATGGGTCTTTTCCAGGAGCCCGCGCACGGCCGGCCAGCTCAGCGCGGCCAGCACCGCCAGCACGGCCAGGACGACCAGCAGCTCCAACAGCGTGAATGCGCGGCGCGGCGGGACCGGGGGCCGCTGACGAAGGTAGCATGCCATGGTGCGACGTCCCCCGAAGAAGTCGATTGACCACAAAGGCACGTTTGTGCCTTCGTGGTTCAGTTGCGTCTTGAGTTACTCGATGATCACCGGATCGGTCTTCCGGATCGGCGGCGGCGCGGCCGAGGACCTCCCTCTGCCGGGCGCCGTGAGGCCAGGTTCGCGCGGGGCCCGCCTGCCCGCCCCCTCCAACATCGGGTCGCCCTCGGTCAGCATTTCCGCCTCCCGGTCCCAACTGCAGATGTCGTCCTCGGTGCCGTCCTCGCCGTCGGGTCCGAAGGACCAGATTCTGGGGTCCAGGTCGATGCCGGGCGAATACTCGTACTGGTACTCGTTCCGCCAGGGGTCCTTGGGAACGGCCCCGGTGAGGTACGGGCCTTTCCATAAGAGTGGGTCGGGCAGGTCGGGCGGGCACTCCGCGAGGGCGTAGAGCCCCTCCTCGGTGCTGGGATAATCCTTGCAGTCGGCGTGGTACAGGTCCAAAGCCCCTTTGAGGCCGCCGTGGATCTGCGTCTTGGCGATGTCGACGTCGGCCGACTTCTGCCGGCTCAGGATCCGCGGGAGCACCATCGCGGCCAACAGCACGAGGATGCCCAGCACGACGAGCATCTCAACCAGCGTGAAGCCGCCGCGCCATGCACCGCGCGTTGGGTTACGTTTCATTGGGTTTCCTCCTTCAAGGCAAAACCGTCAATTCAACCGGCTTCCTAAGTCCTCAAGACATCGGAATCTTCGCACTCGCAGCGTGAAGAATGAGAAGTGAGAAATGAGAAATGACAAATGACAAATGACAAATGCAGAGTGCAAAACGGTATGGGCGGCCATCCCGTCTGACGTCCTGTGCGGGCGGCACTTCCTTGGGGCACGATCCTGCGGGCACTCTGCCTTCGACACTTCTCATTTCTCACTTCTCATTTCTCATTATCAACGACAAAACCACTACCGCAAATTCGCACTCATGTCGAACACCGGCAACAACAGCGCCACCAGCACGAACAGGATCACCCCGCCCATCACCAGCAGCATCAGCGGCTCCACCAGCCGGACCATCACGTCCAACTGCCGGGCGATCTTGCGGTCGAGCTTGTCGGCAATGCTCACCAGCACCGTGTCCAGCGTGTTGGACTCTTCGGCGACGCTGATCATGGCCATCACCGGGCGCGGCACCAGCCCGCAGGAGGCCAGCGGCCGGGCGATTGTATCCCCCGAGGAGACGTTCTCCGCCGACGTGCGGATGGCCCGGGCCAGCACCTGGTTTCCTGCGGAACTGCCGCTGATCTCCAGGGACTTCAGGAGCGGGACGCCGTTGCGCAGGAGCGTGCCCAGCACGCGGCAGAACCGCGAGACCGCCGAGTTGAGGAAGATCGGCCCGGCCACGGGGATTTTGAGCTTCCAGCGGTCGGCCAACATGCGGCCGCGCTCCGTCCCGGCCGCGCGGCGGAGCCAGACGATCAATCCGGCCGCGGCCGCCAGAACTACCAGCCCGTAGCGGCCGAGGAAATCGCTCAGGGCCAGGAGGGCCGTGGTGGCGGCGGGCAGTCCGCCTCCTTGCTGCTCCAGGCGCGCAAAGAGTTCCGCAAACTTCGGCACGAAGAAGACCACCAGCACTACGACGACGGTAAAACCGGCGGCGGCAAGGAAGCAGGGGTAGGTCATCGCGCCGATCACCCGCCACTTCAGCTCCTCGCGGAGCTCGAGAAAGTCGGCGGTCCGCTTCAAGGCGTCTTCGAGGAACGCGCCCTCGGAGCCGGCGCGGACCATGCTCACCGTCAGGTCGCTGAAGACGTGCGGATGGCGCGACAGGGCCTCGTCCAGCGACACCCCCTCGGCCACCTGGTCGCGCACGTCGACGAGCACCCGGGCCAGCTCGCGCTGCGCGGCCTGTTGGGCGAGGATGTCGAGGGCCTGCAAGAGCGGCACGCCGTTGTCCAAGAGATCGGCCAATTGGCTGAGGTTGGTGGCGACCAACTGGGGCTTGACCCGGCGCCCGAGCTTCCATCGGGGGGCGGCGCCGTCGAGGCCCCGGACCTGCATCGGGTAGAGCGCCTTCTCCGCCAGCAGGTTGAGCGTTTCCCGCTCGCTGCCGGCGGTGATCACTCCGGTCACATCGTCCCCGGAGGCGGTCCGCGCTAGGTAGCTGAACTGGGGCATCGCGTCGAGGCAGGGTGGTCGGCTATCGGGTTTCAGCAATCCGCGGCCAATGCCCCGCTCAGTCGGCGTTGGTCACGCGGAGGACTTCTTCAATGCTGGTCAGCCCGCGGCGGACCTTGGCCCAGCCGTCCTCGCGGAGGGATCGCATTCCGGCGCGCTGGGCCGCCTGCTTGACCAGGTGCGACGGGGTGCGCTCGCCGGCCAGGCGGCGGATCTCGTCGTTGGTCTGCATGAGCTCGAACAGGCCGGTCCGCCCCGCATAGCCCGTCCCCCGGCACTTCCGGCACCCGGCCGCGCGGTAGATCCGCTCGCCGCGGCCGAGGCACTCGTCCAGCGGAAAATCGTCGGGCAGCTCGCCCCGCGGCGGATAATAAGGGTGCCGGCACTCGCGGCAGAGCACGCGCACGAGCCGCTGGGCCATCACGCCCGCCACGGTGCTGGCGACCAGGAACGGCTCGACGCCGATGTCCACCAGCCGCATGAACGAGCCGGCCGAGTCGTTGGTGTGCAGAGTGCTGAACACCAGATGCCCGGTCAGCGCCGCCTGGATCGCGTTCTCCGCCGTCTCCAGGTCCCGGATCTCGCCGACCAGGATCACGTCCGGGTCGTGGCGCAGGATGCTCCGCAGGCTGGAGGCGAAGGTCAGCCCGACCTTGGTGTGGACCTGGATCTGGTTCAAGCCCTCTAACTGGTATTCGATCGGGTCTTCGGTGGTGATGATTTTCGTGTCTTCGCTCTTGATCTCGCTCAGCGCGCTGTAGAGCGTCGTGGTCTTGCCCGAGCCCGTGGGACCGGTGACCAGCAGGATGCCGTGGGGGAGCAGGATCAGGCGGTTGAACGTGGCGTAGGTATCCTCGTCCATGCCTACGCCGCGCAGGTTGAATTGCATCCGCTCCTTGTCGAGGATCCGCATGACCACGCCCTCGCCGTGGAGCATGGGGATGATGGAGACGCGGATGTCGATCTCGCGCCCGGAGACGCGGAGCCTGATGCGGCCGTCCTGCGGGACCCGCTTCTCGGCGATATTGAGCCTGGCCATGATCTTCAGCCGGCTGACGATCGCCGCCTGGAAGCGGTTGATCTCGGGCGGGGCAGGCTGTTTCAGGAGCACGCCGTCGATGCGGTAGCGGATCTTTATCCCCGCGGCCTGGGTCTCCAGGTGGATGTCGCTGGCGCGGGCCTCGACGGCCTCGACGAGGATCTCGTTGACCAGACGGACGACGGAGGCCTCCTGGGCGATTTCGGCGCCTTCGAAGCCGTCGCAGTCGATTTCTTCGAGCATCTCGACGCGGTGGTCGCGGCCTTCCTGCTGGGCGATCAGGCCGTCGATGGTCTCGGCGCCGACGCCGAGGTGGGTCTTGATCAGCTTGGCCAGATCGGCCGGCGACGCCAGGACGGGCAGGACGCTCCTTCCGATGGCGGCGCTGACCGCGTCCAGGGCGTGCAGATCGAACGGGTTTCCGGTGGCCAGCACCAGCGACCCTTCCTGCTCCCAGATAGGGAAGACCCCGTGGCGGTGGATCAGGCGGAGGGGGAAACGCTTCAAGAGCGAGAGGTCCACCCGGACGTTGTTCAGATCGATCACCTGCAAGCCCATGGTCTCGGCGACGGCCCGCAGGGCGTCCTCTTCGGTCTCGGTGGCAAAGCCGAGTTCGGCGGCCACCTGGCTGAGCCGGCCTTCGGAGTTCTGGGTAAGCCGCGCCAATTGGGAGACGCGGGTCTCGGAGAGGCCCTTGGTGGCGATGGTTTGAGTGGTAGGCGTGGTTGGCGTCATTGCCGCACCTCGGTCCCTGACGGTGACCGCACTGGGTTGCCGGTAAGTAGCTGGCGAAACTGTCGCGCAAGCACACCGATCGCCGATGCGCTCACAGCGGGACACGGGAGCATCCCGATGCTCCCTCGCTATGGTCCAGGCAGGTTTTCAAACGGCGGGGCGGCCGAAGGCAGGGGGGTTGAGAATGGCCGCTAAGTCATGCTAAGCTAGCAATGCCTACGACCGCGATTATAACCACTGGCGCCCCAAGGTCAAGTGTCCCAGCCCCTCTAAATGGGGTAAGGCCGAGCACTCCTGATTTCACAGAATGGTCCTAATAGGGGATCGGCGTGGAGCAGTAGCCCCTCCAGATTTCTTCCTATGGCTGTCAACATCCACGCGACCTCGATGCGGACCAGTACCGCTCGATCCTTCGAGTGGCTTGGGATCGCGCGCGTGCCAGCCCTTTGGACAGTCCTCGGACTAGCGATCCTGTGCCTTAAGCCGTTGTTGCCAATCACTTTAGCAGCGGCTGCGGAGCCCAAGAAGGCCCCTTCGCGTCTTCCGCCCCCGGCGGATGACGAGCGCGAGAAGGCGTCGCGGCTCAAAGCGCGCCGCTCGGAGCCCGTTCTCACATACGCCGTCCCCATAAAGGTCTACCGATACGCGGAATCGCTCGTGCGCCAATACGACCGGAATGGGGACGGAGTGCTCGATGCCCAAGAGTGGCAGCAGATGCACGGCAATCCCGCGCCGGCGGACGCGGATGGCGACGGAGCGATCACCATCGACGAGATGGTCCAGTGGATCGCCAAGTACGGGCAGAACCGCAGGATCCGGGTGGCTATCCCCCCCATCGGTCTAAGCGGCGATTCGGGGGCGGACGAGGGGTCGCCGGCGAAAACCGGCGGCGTCGGAAAGACGGGTGCTTCGGCAGAGGCCGCGGCGGACAAGCTCAATGCGGAGCCGGACTTTGCAGAACTCGAAGAGTCGCGCCGGCAGGCCAAGTTCTATGTCCCCTCCAAACGGCTCCCTGCCGGCCTGCCCGCTTGGTTCCTCGCCCGGGACGAGGACGGCGACGGCCAACTCAGCCTCAGTGAATTCGCCCCCAAGCCCACGCCCGCGGACCTGCGCGATTTCGAGCAGTACGACCTCAACGGCGACGGGCTGATCACGGCGAAGGAGTGCCTGCGGGCGCTCAAGTCGATGAAGGCGTCGGCAAAAAAACCGCCGGCAAAGTGACTCTGGACTGCGGCGATTCATCGCCGCCTTCTTGCCCCAGAAAGCGGTGATGAATCGCCGCACTCCAAAAACGCTATGGCGTGCCTCCGCCGGGTTGCCCCGTGGGAGCGGCCGTGCGCCCTCGCGGCCTAGGAGCGGCCGGCATGCGCGGCGGGGTGGGACTGGTGGGACGCGGCTGCGCGGGGCGGAACATGGTCGAGGGGGCGGCCGTGGGCGCGATCCGCGACATGCCCTGCCCGGTAGCGGGCGATCCCGCCCGCGGCGTCGTCCGGGCGCGGGGAACGGTCGGCTGCATGGGCGCCGGGACGGACGCCGCCGTGCCGGATGGCATGGCGGGCCGGTAGCTCGGCCGGGGTGTCGGCTGGGCGCTCCGCCGGTAGGCCGGGCTCGCGCCGGCCATGCCCGCGGCCCCGGCGCCGCGGCGCGTGCGGCCCCGGGGGGAGGTTGGCGTCATCGGCCCTGTCGGCTGCCCAGTGATCCCGGCGACCGCCGGGGCGCCCGGCGTCGCCGAGCGCGGCGTGCGGGGGGCGGTTCTTGCCGCGGCCTGCAGCCGGGGTCCCATGAGCATATTGAGGGCCGCTTCGACCCGGTCGGAGCTCGAGTTGCGCAGCGAGATGATCTCCACGGTCCGGTCCGATTCCGCTCCCGCGGCCTCGTCGAGCTTCTCGACCACCTGCTGGAGGTGCTCGACCATGGACGGGGCGGCCATGACGACTAGCGAGTTGGTGTTTTCCTCGACGCTGATCGCCCCGACCTGCGTCCCGTAAAGCTCTTGAAGCACTTGCGCCATGCGGTCGGCGGGGGTGTTCTCCACGGGGATGAATTGCAGCCGGTCAAAGGCCAGCGGCTGGGCGATCTCGGCCGAGTCGAGCACGTCGAGCAGGTTCTCGATGGTGATCCGGTCCGCCCGGCCGGCATACGCGATGATTGCGTTCAGGCGCTCGTCGGGCACGATCGTCACCTGATTGGCGCGCATGAACCGGCCGCCGTATTGCGAGCGGAAGAAGTTCTGGAGGATCGCGGCCACGCCGATCGCATTGGCGTTCTGGAGCATGTAGACGTTGTAGTTCCGGCCGATCGGCCCCCGCTGCTGCGTCAGCGCGCGGAGGAGTTTGTCGATCTGGTCCAGGGCCTCGGGGTCGTCGGAGGTGACGGTGATGCTCCGCGAGCCGGGGATGATGAGCACGGGCTTCTCGGCCGCGGGCTTTTCCACCGCGGGCTTCTCGTCCGCGGGCGCGGCTTCACCTTGGCTCTTCGCGGGACGCCATCCCTCCGTATCGGCCGCCGCTTCTTCTTGACTCTTCGCGGTCCTCACCTCATTCTTCGGCAATCGTCCGGGCGGGACGCCCATGGGTCCGTCGGCCTTCTGGATTCCCGACTTGCCGAACCGCTCGCTCTTGCCGCTCCCGCCGCTTTTCTTGGGCTGGCCTTGCGCCGGGATCACCTGGAGCGGATTGGAGCGAAGTTGAGGCCAGACCTTCTGAAGCTGCTCGACCGTCTTGGGCACGTCGCCCCGGATGGGGATCACGCGGGACCGCCGCGTCCGGCCGTCGGCGTCGCCGGCTACCCCCGTCTCGCCCATCTTCGCCAATAGCTCGCGGATCTTGACGTGCTGCGCGGCGGTGGCGCGGATGAACAGTTGCTCGGTGGCCTCGTCGATCTCGACGTCCGGGTCGGTGGACCGGTAGCTCAGGCTGCCGCCGAACAGCCGCCCAATGGCCAATTGGGCCGTCGAGGGGTCGAGGACCTCAAGCTGCACGATCTGGAGCGTCCGCTCCTCCGCCTTCAGTTTCTCCAAGGTCTCCTGAATGAGCTTGTGGGCCTCGGGCCGGGCGATGACCAGCAGGCTGTCGATCCGCGACTCGATCGACAGCTCCGCGGTGATCCCCTGCTTCTCCAGGAGCGTGGTCAACGTATCGACCACGTCGTACCCGTACATCTCCCCGAGCGGATAGGTCTGGAGCCGGACGTCCGAATCGGCGGCCATCCCTTTCTCCAATTGCTCGATGAGGGTGCGGATGGTCTTGTGCTGGGCGGGCGTGCAGAAGGCCACGATCGACTCGTTTCTCCGGTCCGCCGACAACTGGACCTCAGGGTGCATCTGGAAGAGCCCCTGCAGGACGGGAAGCAAGTCGTCGGGGCTCCCCGTCTTCATGCGGTGGATCTCCAGGCCCGGCGCCATGCCGCTCCCTTCCAGGTTGTCGATCTGCTGCACCGTGGCCTTGATCCTTGCCTGTTCCTCGGGCATGGCGTGGACGACCAGGCTGCGGTTGGTCGCGTCGAGGGTCACTTTGGCGTTGGGGACGACGTTGGCGATGACTTGCGAGGCAATTTTCGGGTCCGCCCAATCCAGGCGATACACCTGGGAGACGGGATCCCCGCCCTTGGACGCCTCGCGGGTGAACTCGTCGATGGCCTGCTTGAGGGCCTGGTGGTATTTGGGATCGGCCCAGACCAGGAGGCGGTTGCGGGGCTCGTCGGGCATAAGCTGCACGCGCCGCTTGAGCACCGGATCGAGCTTGTCGGTGAACGTCAGCAGGTCCTCGGCCTTGAAGGGATAGACCACCAGCGTCCGTTTCGCCCCGGCCTTCCCCGTGGCCTCGATCTGCTCGATCGTGGCCTTGATCAGCTCGTGGTCCGCCGGGCGGGCGCGGACGATGAGCGCGTTCGGGTCGTCGCCGACGGAGAACTGGGCCTCGGGATATGCGGTCGAGAGCATGGTCATCGCCGCGGTTCCGCCCAACACGGCGACCTCGTAGCTCTCGACCCGCGGGGCGGACTCCAGCGGCTCGCGCTTCGACATCTCCTCGAAGGCATTCTTGATGGCCGCATGGTCGTCGGGCCGTGCCCAGACCACCACCCGGCCCCGGGTTGCTCCGGGAAAGAACAAGGCGTCGGAGAAGGCTTGCCGGAGGCTCTGGATCAGGGCAACCCGGCCGGATGGATCGCCGTATCGCCCCGAGCTCTCCAGCGTGTAGGACACCATGGTCCGCGCCTTGCCGGGCGGGGGCTTCTTTGACACCTCCTCGACGGCCTGTGCGATCACCTTGTGATCCTCCGGCCGGGCCCACGCAACCACCGTTCCCGGCTCGGCGCCGGGCGAGAACTTGGCGTCCGGAAACATCGCCGAAAGCAACGCCAATGCGCCGGTGGTGCCGGCCGGGTCGCCGGGCGTCGTGGGCACGGTATAGACCGCGATCTTGCGCGCGGTCTCCGCCGGCTCGGGCCGGGACATCTCCTGGACCACCTCGGCGATCTCCTTGTGCTCGTCGGGCCGCGCCCAGGCGAACACCTTGTCCGAGGTCGGCCCAGGATAGAACTTCGCGTGAGGGAACATGGCGGTCAAGGCCGCGATCGCCCCGCCCGTGCCCGGGGCCCATGCCCGCGCACTAAACCGCGCAGCGGCGTCCGGCGTGGTCGGCACGGTGTAGACCACCATCATTCGGGCCTTCTCCTCGGGCTCCGGCTTGACCAACTCGTTGACCATCTCGGCGATCAGCTTGTGGTCGTCCGGCCGCGCCCAGGCGATGACCTGCTCGGGGTCGGGACCCTGGGAGAACTTCGCACTGGGGAACATCGCGGTCAGGGCCGCGATCACGCCTGCGGAGCCGGTCGTGGTCCCGGCCGCACCGCTCAGCCGCGAGGTCACCGTGCTGGCCGGCACCGTGTAGACGACCATCTTGAATGCCTTGTCCGACGGCTCGGGCTTGGTGATCTCTGCGATGGTCTCGGCGATCCGCTTGTGGTCCTCGGGGAGCGCCCAGGCAATCACCTTCTCCGATCCCGGCCCGACGGCGAACTTGGCGTTGGGGAACATTTGGGTGAGCGTGGTGATGACGCCCGAGAGGGCTTGTACCGCATAGTACGGCGAGGCGGACGAAGCCCCCGTGGCCACGGTGTAGATCACCATCTTGCGGACCTTGTCGGCCGGGCCCTTCTGCGACATCTCGGCGATGGTGGCCTTGATCTTGTCGTGGTCGGCCTGCCGGGCCAGGGCGATGATCGTGCCCGGCTCCTGCCCGGAGGAGAATTGCGCCTCGGGATACATCGCGGTCAAGAGCGAGATCGCGCTTGTGGGCGTGATCGGCCCAGCGGCCTCGAACTGATAGACCGCGACCTTGGGGGCCTTCTCCGGCGGCTCTTTCTTGGAGAGCTGCTGGATGGCCGTTTCGATCGGCTTGTGGTCGTCCGAGCGGGCCCAGACCACCACTTTGTCCGGCTCGTTGCCGGCACTGAATTGAGCGTCGGGGAACATCTGGGCGAGCGTTGGCACGATTCCCGCGGCGCCCGTCCTGCCGGGGGACTCCATGGCGTAGACGGCCATGCGGCGCGCGATGGCCGGGTCATCGGTGCTCAACTGGTCGATGGCCACCTTGATCTTCTCGTGTTCCGCCGGGCGCGCCAGCACGACGATCTGGTCCGACTCGGCCCCGGGGGCGATCTGCGCCTCCGGGAACATCGTGCGCAGCATGGGGATCGCGCCGAACTCGGCGCGGGCCGCGTACGCGCCGCGCCGGCCGGGCACCGGCGCGGCCGATTTCGCGCGGTAGACCACGATCCGCGGCGCCGTCTCCGGCGGCTCTTTCTTGCCGATATCGCTGATGACGCTTTGGATCCTCACGTGGTCGGCCGGACTGGCCGCGGCGATCAGCTTGCCCGGCTCGCCGGCCGGGGCGAAATAGGCCTCGGGGAACATGTAGCGAAGGATCGATGCCGCGGCGCTGACCGCCCCGGCCCCGCCCGACTCCAGGTTATAGATGACCAGCTTGGTGGCCGCGCCCTGCGGGACCTGCTTGACGAGCTCGTCGATCGTGGCCTTGATCTTCTCCTGCTCGGCCGGACGCGCCCAGGCAAGGATCTGGCCGCGGTCCAGCCCGGGCACGAAGCGCGCGGCCGGGTATTGCTCGGTAAGGATGGAGATCACGCTGGAGATCGCGCCGCGCCGGCCCGAGTCGATGGTGTAGGTGACGATCCGCGGCGCATTTTCGGCGATTTCCTTCTTGGACATCTGCTCGACCACCGAGCGGATCATCTCGTGCTCCCTCGCGGTGGCGGTGGCCGCGATCGAGCCGGTCTTGGGATCGACCACCACCGTGGCCTTGGGGAGCAGGTTGTGCAGGACCAGCCAGATCGCCTTGGCATCGCCGTTGCCTACCGGGTAGACCACCGCCTGCGGCTTCTGCCCGGAGCCGCTCTCCAGGTCCTTGAGGATCTTGGCGATCGTCTGGTGGTCCGCCGGCCTGGCCCAGGCGAGAACGGTCCCCGCCCGCGCGTTGGCAGTGAGCTTTGCGTCCGGGACCTGCTCTTCGAGGTAGCCGACGACGGTGGTCGGGTCCGCGTCGGTCACGGGATAGACCGTCAGCTTCTCCTGCACCGCACCCGCTCCCCCCGCCCCGCCGGCATCGAGCGTCTCGACCGAGGCCTTGATCTGCTCCTGCTCGGAAGGCGTGGTCCAGACCATGATTTTGCGCCCGCGCTTGTCGAGCGTGAATTGCGCGTTGGGGAAGAGGTTCTTGAGCACGGTCATCACGCTGTCCGGGTCCGACGCCCTGATCGGGTAGACGGCCAGTTGGAGCTTTTCGCCCGCGGCGCCGTCGCGCTTGAGCTGATCGAGGATTTCGGCAATCGCGACGTGCTGCGAGGGCTTGGCCCAAATCGAAAGCTCGCTGGGCTCGGTGTCCTTGAGCACCTGGATGCCCGGAAGCTCCGCACTCAGCGAGGCGACCATCGACTCAAACCGCCTGCGCTGGGCGGGCGTCACCGGATACGTCACCAGCTTGCCCTTCTCTTCGAGTTGGAGCATTTTGTCCATCTGCTCGACCGCCGCCTTGACCGTCACGTGGTCGGCGGGCGAGGCGACCACGCTCAGACGCTTGCCGCCCGTTTCCAGGGTGATCTTGGCCTTTGGCGCGAGGGTCTGAAGCAGCGTCACCATGGTCGCGGGCGGCGCCTGCGAGAGCGGATAGAAGCGGAGCTCGGGCGCGTTGGGGACCGGCTTGTCCGACTCGATCTGGTCCAGCACCCGCTTGATCACCTTCTGGTCTTCCGGCACGGCGATGGCGATCAGGCGTTTGGACTCGGCGTCCAGGGTGAGCCTGGCTTGCGGCACCACGTTTTGCAGCGTGGTCAATAGCGCGTCCCCGTCGCCGCGGGTCAGGGGGTAGACCTCCAACTGCGGCGTGCCCTCGATCCCCGTGCCTCCGGGGCGAATCAGTTTCGCTATCGCCGCCTTGAGCAAGTCGTGCTCGGCCGCCGTGCCGAAGGCCACCAGCCGGCTGGTCTTCGCGTCGTACGTGAGCTTCGCGTTGGGCACCAGGACCTGCAACTGCGCGACCACGGCCTTGGGCTCGGCCCCGTAGATCGCGTAGGCATCGAAACGCGGCTGCTTCTCGGGCGGGGCCGGGGCCTGGATCTGCTCCAGCGAGTTTTTCACCGCCGCCTGATCGGTGGGATGGGCCCAGACGAACACCCGGCTCCCTTCCGCGTCGGGGAACACCTGGAGGTTCGGGTGCAGCTTCTTGAGCATGTCGAGGACGTTGGTCGCGCTGCCCGCTTCGATCGGGTAGCTCATCAGCGTGTGCTTGTCGCTTGGCGAAGCTTCGGTCTTGAGCTGTTCCAACAGCTCGGCGACCACCTTTTGCTGATCGGGCCTCGCCCATATCGCCAGCTCTCCCGGACCGGTGTCTTCCAACACCTGCATCCCCGGCAACTGCGCCTGCACCTTCGTGAGCACGGACTGAAACCGCTTGCGCTGCGTGCCGGTGACGGGATAGACCACCAGCGTGCTCTTCTCGGGCTCCGGCGTCTTCTTGTCGTACTCCTCCAGGAATTGCTTGATCCGCTCCTGGTCGGCGGGAGGGGCCACGACCATCAGCCGCCGGTTCGTGGGATCCGGCGTGGCCTGGATCCGCGGCGACAATTTCTCCACGCCCGCGGCGATCTTCTCCGCGTTGGCCAGCACGTGCGGCTTCAGCGCATAGAACCTCAGCTCGGGCGTGTCCGGCCCCGGCTTCTCCGGCTGCAACTGCTCAAGAAGGTTCTTGACCACCTTCTGATCCGTCGCCGGCGCAATCACCACCAGGGTGCGCGAGCCCTCCTCCACCGCCATCTTCGCGTTGGGCAAGAGAGACTTCAGGAGCGACAGGATGGTGCTCGGGCTGGCCCGCGTGAGCCGGTAGACCTCGAACTGCCGCGACCGCTCGCCCGTGGGCAAGGGGGCGAGCTTCTCGGCCGCCTCCTTGATCGTGGTCTGTTCTTCCGGCGTGGCCCAGGCCACCAGTTTTGCGTTGACCGCGTCCACGGTGACGATCGCCCCGGGGACCATCTGCCGCAGCGCCGTCGTGAGCTGCGTGGCCATGGACTCGTCGATCGGATACGTCTCCAAGCGCGGCTGCTGGTCCGGCGGAGCGGCCTTCTCGATCTGGTCGATGACCTTCTTGACGATCCCTTGGACCGTGGGCCCCGCCACGACGGTCAACTGGCGGGCCTTTGCGTCCGGCACTATGTTGGCATTGGGCACCAGGGCCTGGATCACCTTCATCACCGAGATGGGGTCCCCCGTCTTCACGTTGTAGACCTGCGGCTCCAGCGGCTCGGGTTTCGCGGGGACCGGCGGCTGCGGCGTCGGCGGGACCGGGATCGACTCGATCAGCGCGGAGATCACCTTCATGATCCCCGCCGTATCCGTTATCAGGAGCTGGCCGGTGGCCGGCAGCGGCACGATCTTGCCGTAAGGGCCCAACAGCGGCTTGATCTCCGTCTCCACGGTGGCCGGGGTGCGGCCCTTCAGCGGAAACAGCACGCTGACCATCTCGAACTTGCCGCGGGCGCCCAGCTCGTCGATCAGAATCCGCGGGACCATGCCCTCCGGGATCCCTTCGGACATGTCCACCACCAAGAGCATCTTCTCCCGGCGGATCAGCGTGTACCCCTTGGCCGACAGCACCCCGTTCACCAGGTCGATCGCCTCCGTGGCCGTGTAGTCCTTGCTGTCGCTGTAGTTCAGCGTGCCCGGCGGGGGCGCCTCGGGAAGCACGAGCGACAGCCCCGCCTGCCGGGCCACCTCCTCCAACACGTCGATCCACCGCTGGAAGCGATAGTTGAACCGCAAGAGCGGCTCCGGCGGATTGTTGATCAGGTCCTCGCGCTGGGCGTCCGTGAGCACGGCGGCCAGCCTCTGGTCGTACTGGTCGATGATCCTCGACCGCTGCGGGCCCGGGACCTTGGCCAGCGCGCCCTCGCGCTCGATCATTAAGGCCGCGATCTTGGCCTTCTGCTCGTCGGAGAGCTTCAGCCGCTCGGCCATCGACGGATGCGCAAGCATGATCAGACTGATCGGCTGCCCGCGGCGATCCACCAACTTCAGCCGCGGCAGCCTCGGCTCCGCCTTGGCCGGTTTCTCCGGCGCGGCCGCGGGCGCCTTCTCCGGCGGCGCTTCGTCGGGCTTCTTGGCGGGCGGTTCCGCGGGCTTGACGGCCGGCTTCGCTTCGGGCGGCTTGGCTTCGGCGGGCTTGGCTTCGGCCGGTTTTGCCTCGGGCGGCTTGGCTTCCGCAGGTTTCGCTTCCGCAGGTTTCGCCTCCGCGGGTTTCGCTTCCGCAGGCTTGGCTTCGGCGGGTTTTGCCTCCGGGGGCTTGGCGGGCGCAGCGGGAGCCGCCGACGCCGAAGCGGCCGGCTTGGTCTCGGCCGCCGGAGCCGCGCGCGCAGCCGACGACCGGGACGACCCCCGTCGCCCTTTCGGCCCGTCGGCTGGCGCCTGGGCAAGCGTCACCGCGGCCATACACACGATCGTCCCCACCACGCTCAGCAAGGCAACCAGGCGAGGCAAGCGGCGGACAAGGGAGAAAGGGTGGGTCATGGCACCTACTCCCGAGGGGAAGGAGGGTGGTTTGTTGGTATGGGCGGGTAGATCCAGACTAATCCAAGCCAACCGCGCCGTAAAGCTTTGACCGGACCTATTCCCCCCGCCTGTTGCGATGGATCCCCCCCGGATGCTCTGGTGTTACGGATAGCGTCGGTTGACAGACCTTGTGGAATTGCATCACTTTGATGGTCTGAAGTGGACCCCATCCAGCATGCAAGTTGCACCCACTGCAAGTGCGCTGCGCGCCAGCGCAACTTCGCAGCGCGGTACTGCCACTGCCCAGGGGTAGAGACGGAAGACCCATAACGCCGGGCTAGGCAGGCACACCCTCGCGTTCTTTGGCTCGTCCGGCCAGTAGACCAGCACTTCGGTGACGTCAACGGTCCACACCTTCCGGATCGTCGGACCACCCACCCGCCGACCGCCGGATCGCCTCTTCAGGCGACAACAGGGGTTGCACGATGACGGCAACCTGCCCCACGGCCCACGCGCGGCAACGCGTGCCTCGCGCCCGCGCGACTCCGCGCTGCGGCCCCGCCGCGGCTCACGAGGACGCGGCCTTGTCGACCAACGTAATGACGACCTCCTTGCCCACCGCATCGGCGTAGCGCGTAAGGGTGTCGATGGTTGGATTCGGGCTGGGGGCGTTCTCCAGGCGGGATAGATTCCCTTTCTCGATGCCCGTGCGGGCTTTCATGTCGGTCAAGCTCAGGCCGAGCGCCTCGCGCGTGGCTTTCAAGGCGCCGATGGCCTCGCGCAGGCGCGCGTGTCGCTGTTTTACGAGCCGCCCGTGCGCCATCAGCTCCGGTTTCTCCTGTTCGATCTGCGCACGAATTCCCTGGTGCCGGATGCGTTCCGCTTCCGTGAGCTTCTTGCTGGCGCTGCGGACCTTGCGTGTCGCCATGATTTCAATCCTCCACCTCGAATGCGGTGACGGTTATCATACATGATAACCAAAGCAAGGGCAAGTCCCCCGTGTCCGCGGGACTCCGCGCTGCGGCCCCGCCGCGGCTTGTTCCAAGCCGTGGCACACCACTCCGGACGCCCGCCGGCAAACAGGGGCACCCGCCCGGTGCCCTTCTCCTTGAAACGGCTTGCGAGTATCATGGTTAGAGTACCGCACACCGGAACCCTCGCTCGCGCGGGGAGGAGCGAGTGTCATGTCCGTCGTCCAGTTCGACAAAGACCATTTGGCGAGTTGGTATGCCAAGCGCCACCTGGAGACCGATCCTGGAATTCAGGCCGTCTATTACTTGCCTGCGGGCGCCCCAGAACGGGAAATCCGGTTTCTTGAGGTCAACGAGCTGATGGCCGTTCGGGACAGCGATCCCTTGGAACCGATCGACTTTGGCGTTGATACGAGCGGCGCGGATGCCCACCGCCTCGTGGTCCTCGACGTCACCCCGGCGCAATGGGACAAGATCGCGAACAACGAACTCCGGTTGCCCGAGGGTTGGTCCTTGGACGGCGCAACCTCCTTCTCTCGATGACGGGGCATGAACAGGTTCCAGCAGCTTTGGTGGGAGCAGGCCCGCGCGGACCATTCCGTATTGCTCCTCCTGCGTAGAGACGGCTCCGCTTCTTGTCATCAACTGCACTACCTGCAGATGGTCACGGAGAAACTCGGCAAGGCGTACTTCTGGCGAACGGGCCGACCGCCGCGCACGACTCATGCCTCCTTTGTCCGCTTCCTTCAGGCCCTGGACGATCGGCCGGCCCCCGACTCGCATCGGATTGCCGAGGTCCTCGGTTTCGGCAGGCCGCAAGACTTGCACACCTGGATACGGACGATCACTCCGTTGGCGTACGATTTGGAGCGATTGGCACCGGATCCCGCCGGATACAACAGTCCGAATCCCGAGTACCCGTGGCCGCACCCGGCGCCGATCCATGCCCCTGTCTCCTATCCGTTTCCGGTCTGGACGGAGCTGACGGAAGCGGGCCGGGGTCGGCAACTCCTGAGTGTCATCGATGCTGCCGTTCTCAGATTTCCCGAGTACGGCTAGTGGACGGACGCCGCTCTCCCGCACTGGGAGTCCTGGACAGTAGGGCAGGTTGCCAACCTGCCCCACGGCCCACGCGCGGCAACGCGTGCCTCGCGCCCGCGCGACTCCGCGCTGCGGCCCCGCCGCGGCACGGCTTGTCCCAAGCCGTGGCACACCACTCTCGACGCCCGCCGACAAACGGGGGCACCCGGCCAGTCGAAGGAATCGGCCCTTCCCGGCCGGCCGTCCCGACAAGCGATCACGCGAACAACTCGTGCCTCCTAGCCATCTTGACGCTGCAAGGCGAGCAAGTAGAATCGACAGGCGGCAGGCTGGTCCGGGGGCCATCTACCGCGTTGCCGGTTCTATCGTCCCCGCGAGCGGTGTTCAGCCGCAGGTGCCGCCGTTCACCGCTGACGGGGACTCATCGATTACGCCCCGGCCTGGGCCACGGCCTCCTTCGGAGGGCTGAAGCGATGGCCTCGTTCACCTGCAGGTGCGGTAAAAAACTCCGCTCGGATGACAAGTACGCGGGGCACCGCATGCGATGCCCCCATTGCGGCGCGGTGGTGATCGTGCCCGGCGGTCGTGCCGGCCTCAGCCTCACGACGCTTGCTAAAGGCTCGCCTGCAACCGACGGTCGCGCCTCGGAAACGGGCGAAGAGGTGCCCGCTAAAGAAGTCCTCGACGCCACATCCCTCGCTGCGGCGTCGGAAGATGCGCAGATCGCTCCGGCACCGGCCAGGGAACCCGGCGTGCAACCCCCGGCGGGATCGAGCGTCCAAGAACCGGCCCCCCTTCCCGCTCCCGCGGACCCCGCCGCCCACCCCTACGGCTCGTACAGCATCGTTCGACCCCACGCCCACGGCGGGATGGGCAAGGTCAGCGTGGCCCGCGATGAACCGCTCAAGCGCGAGGTAGCCCTCAAAGAGCTTCTGGAAAGCACCGCCGAAAGCCCCGGCAGTCGGCAACGCTTCGTCGAGGAAGCAGAGATTACCGCGAAGCTTGAGCACCCGGGCGTCGTGCCCGTGTACGCCCTGGGCACGGACCGCCAAGGAAGGCCGTTCTATACCATGCGGCTCGTACACGGGAAGACTCTTGAGGAGGCGATTGCCGAGTACCACGAATCGCCTGAACCGGCAAGGTT
>CAYGZI010000025.1:0-19358 GCA_964354245.1 uncultured Planctomycetaceae bacterium | reverse complement strand
AAGATCGCGTGATAATCGTTCGAGGAACCGCCTTCCTCTTTTCAACTGTCAAAGGAACATCTTCATGGACTTGTGGCCACGTTGCAGACACATCGTCTGCAATCGAATGCCTGTTCTAGTCGTGAGTTAACAGCGATAGTCAGTGTCATTGTCCGCACGTCATTAAAAAGCCCCGTGGGGCATCCGGTATGCTTTTTGCAAGAGGAAAGATTGAGTTTCCCTTCTCTTGTTCAGAACATGGTTTGATTCACAGTCTGGATGGCGGGGCCGCGGGCGGCTACCGCGGCGCCCGCGAATAGGCGCAAGCGGTCAGCCGCCCACGTCCCCAGCCTCTAATTGCGGCCGGGGTGATGGGAAGTTGAAGAGGTCCTTAGGATTGGGCCGTACACTTGAAAGGCCAGGACTGTAGCCAAGTATTGGACTATTTCTCGAGATGTCTCCGTGATTGGCGGCAATACCCAGCCCCGGTCAAAGGCTGCGACGACCCGGTCATCAACCATTTGCAGGATGCTGAGTTGTCTGATGCGGCCTTCTGGAATTTCCCGTTCCGGTCGTATAGCATGCCGAGGATCCAGCAATACCTCGAACGCATGCCGATGGAGGTAGCCCGTCACCCAGTAACGTCCCCTCGTTCCGACCCGGTGGAGTTTTAGGACGCCAATGTCCGTGATCTTGTTGAAGGAGTCTTTAGACATTTGGCGGGTTGATGTGGCTGTGAATTTGCGGAATCTCTTGCTTACGTTGTACATGGTCGCTCTGATGTGAATGGAGGCCCGGGAGATTTCCGTCGTGTTTCCCGAGCCCCTTGGTTTCGTGCTACTTGGTCACCCACCACGAAGATGTCCCTTTGACAGTTGAAAAGGGCGAAGGCGATTCCTCGAACGATTGTCATGCGATCTTCCGGTTTTCGTCAAGTCCCTTTCCGGGAAAAACACGATCCAACGCTTTGAGCAGTTGCGACAGGTGGCGGTAGCCTTTGACGCGTCGGAACTTGCTCTCGGCCCGCAACAGGCCGGCCACACACCAGCGCTGCCGCATGTCTCCCTCTCGCCAACGCTTCACGCGACGGGTCACGTTCTGGGCCACACTGAAGGCCGACTCGATCGGATTGGTCGTCGCCAACGTCCGCCGAAGCAGCTCGGGCACGCCCAGTCGAACCACCGTCAACGTTTCCTCCATGCCTTCGCGCAGGCTGGCGGCGGCGTCGGGGTTGAGCCGGTCCAGCCAGCGGGCGGTGGTTTGCAGTCGCCCCAGAGCCCGGTCGTAGTCCGTCTCGCGGTAGGCCGCCTGGAGCTGCCGCGAAAGCTCGTCGTGGTGCTTCTGGGGGAGGTGCTCCCGCACGTTCCGCTTCTTGTGGACCTGGCAGCGTTGGATCAGGGCGCGTGGGCCCCAGACCCGCTTCACCGCCGCGTGCAGGGCCTTCGCACCGTCCAACACCAGCAGGGTCGGCTGCGAGGTGTCGAGGCCACGCTCCTGCAAATCCTCAAGGAGGGCCGTGCAAACGGCCGCGTTCTCGGTCGCCCCTTGCCGCACTCCCAGCACCCGCTTCGTCCCGTTTTCCAGCACTCCCAAGGCCACCGCCATCGTTTCGCCCGCGTATTGCACGCCGTCGAGGTAGATCACGGGAAAGCGAACCCCGTCAAATCGCCGCTCAGCCAACTCGCGGACCTCCTTGGCCGACGCCTTGACGAAGGAGCGGCTGACGCTGGATTTCTGGACCCCAAAACCCTCGCGGGCCAGGTCCACCACGCCCTGGTAGTCCCGGCAGGAAACCCCCCGCACCAACCGTTTCAGCACCGACTGGGGCATGGCGTCGGGCGACTGGAGCCGGGCGTAGGTTTCCAGGTCCGCTTCGCCGCACTGCCGGGTGTAACGCACCCTCGGCCGCCGGATCGGCAGCTTCTGGCCGGCGATCACCGCCACCCCGCGTTGATGCCCGTAACGCGTCACGGTCCGCTCGGGCACCCGCTCATAACGCAAGCCGCAACGCTGGTTGACCTCGTCCTCCAAGAGCAACGCGGCGACCTTCAGGCCCATCTCGGTGGCGAAGCTGGTAAGCGAGTCCTGCATCATCGCCACCAGCTCCTCCCGGTCCAGCACCAACTGGACCTTTCCATCCTTCCCAGCCTGCCCTCTTGCCTGCGACTTCCTCGAACCCTTGCCAGCAGCCTCTCGTTTCGCGTACCTTTTCCTCATGGCGGTTTCTCCTTTCTTGGTCGAAAGCGGTCCAGGCTACACCGCCTGAACCTGAGGAACCGCCATTTTCTATTTCAACTACGCTCGGGACAATTTCCCTCACCTTGTGCCCCGTGTGTTCCGGCTTCATTGCCGTAGACGCGGTGTGCGAGCGACGTTTCCAGGAACTTAAGAACCTGGCAGGCCGTGTTTGCCGTCGGGACTATCTCCCACCCTCGGTCAAAAGTCGCGACAAGCCTGTCGTCGGCTATCCGCCGGATTTCGAGCTTGGAGATGCGGCTTTCTCCGAGTTCGCACCAGGGATAGAGGGCATGTCGCGGGTAGAGCTTTGCTGCGAACTGATAGCCCCTAACCACTCCCCGTACCCAGCAACGTCCCTGAGCGGCCGGGGGGTCTACTTGCAAGATCACTAGGTCTTCTGCTTCCAAGCTGTCGCCAGCGATTCGTTCGGCCAGCTTTCGTATCAGTGCAATCATGAGTCCTCCTTCCGAAAGGGGCTCAGCCCGCGTTACCACCTTGGGTTGAGCCCCGCGTTGTCTTGTCACTCGCCGGCGTCTGGTTGCTGCGATTGTTGGTCCTGACGCTTCCGCAACCACTCTTGGGCCAACCATACCGCTGTGTTGACGTGGGCCAAGTCGGCGAGGCCGTTGAAGGTGGAAGCCTCCTTCCATTCCTCGCCGTCCTTGTACCTGCGGCCAATAGCGACGTTGTGCCACGTCTTCCCGTATTTGTGGTTCTCCCATATCGCCACGCGGACACTCCCGAGTCGCGCCTCATAGCACGGTTTGTTCTTTTCCATACGGTTCTCCTTTTCAGTCGTACTCTTCACGGTTGCCGTGATTTCGTGCAGCCATGATCAGCACCCATCATGGTGCATCCGGTGTGCTCCCCCCTGTGCTCGTTCCGTAGCTGGCCCGGAGTCTATCACTCGTGTTCGTCGTTCGGTCGTCGCGGCGGACCGTTGTGGCGTGGTCGTGACTCCCGTCAGGGACCATGGCGGAGAGTCTGTGGTCCGGCCGGCGAACGAGCTTCCACTAGCGTCATTGTCGGACGGTGAAGTGGTGCGCTGCTGGCCCCGCTGAGTAGCTTCGGGGGTGCTGGGTGCGTTGCCAGAACGCTCTTGGTGGCGGCAGTTCGTGGGTGGCCCCCTCCGTGCCAATAATGGGTGAGACAACTGCCTCCTTGGTCATAACTGAGTAGTGCCAGGGCAATCGAGTGGAGGTTGTTGGCACAGTACGCCCGACGGTCGGTCTCTCGCCGGCCACTAACGGCGGGAGACAATAAGATATAGACCGTCATCGCAGTCAACACGACGAGGATTGCGGCGAACGCATGCTTCCCGCCGTTGCGCCAGATCCAGATGACGCTCAAGGCCACAAGGCAAGGGCCACCAACGATCGGTGCGCCGCGTCCGAACGCCGCTACGGACGAGGCGAAGAAGACCAAGACGAGAATCGCTGCAAGTAGCCAACGCCACATGGGTTTCTCCGGGCTGCAATGGGGCGAGTGTCACTCCACGGCCAACGGTTCGGCAACGGGCGGCTCATGGCGCCGGCGCGTGGTCAGGGCCAGACACAGCAAGGCGACGAACGAGAGACCGAAGAGCGGCAGACCAATGACGTGGTCCCAGCGCAGGCCCGCGACGAGGGGCGGTCGCCCCCAAAGCTCCTCGATCCTCAGCTTCCCGTCCCATGTGACCGAGGAGATCGCCTTCGCATCGACCGCGCTGGTCGGGCCGGGCAGGTAGTGGACGGACGCGTCGGCGCACGCGACATTCCCGCTCCCCGGTTTGAGGACGTACCAGTAGCGATCCTGCGCGTGATGACTGGTCAGCGGTTGGCAGGCGCCGGCCCGCCCTGAAACGAGGTCCTCAAGGCTCGGATCGCGGGGCTCCATCCAGTGGATATCCGAATTGGCGACCTCAACGACCATGACCGTGTCGCTCCGGGGAGCGGTCATGGGCTCAAAGCGGCGGGACTTGCAGCCGGGAAAGGCCGTGTCGGCGCCCGTCACCACGACGTAGCTGGTCATCGGGGGAGGGTTCCGTCCGGCCTTCAGCGCAGCCGGGCAAACGTATAGCGAGGGCATGTACTCTGCGAGCAGCCGGTTGTTAGGACCGTTCCACGGTTCGTCGAATTTGTACATCTTGTAGAGGGGTTCCAACTCCAGATAGGGCAAGATCAACACGCGCCAACTGTGCGCCGGCTTCCCGTCCTTGTCGCAGACGTAGGCCGGAGGAAGACAGCCGTGCTGCTCTTCGTAGTTGAGCAGCGCAGTGGCGATCGCGCGAAGGTTGAGAGCGCACCAGTTCGGCTCACCCCGCGGACCGTGCGGCGGGACGATGATCGTCTGGAGCTGGAGAACCAGCCCCCAGAGAACAGGGCCTCCAATCAAGAGGGCAATAAGGATTCCGGCCTGCTTTTCCCATCTCGCTTGCCAGAGCCAGATTGCCGCCAGGATCGCAAGCAAGTATCCAGCAAGCGCCATCCCCCATGGGCCAAACGCCGCCACCGACGAGGCGAGGAAGACGATTGCCAGAATCGTCGTTAGCCACGAACGCCACATAGGACCCTCCAGGCTGCGATGGGACGAGTGTCACTCCACGGCCAACGGTTCGGCAACGGGCGGCTGATGGCGCCGGCGCGTTGTCAGGGCCAGGGACAATAGCGCGACGAACGAGAGACAGAACGCCGGCAACCCGATGATGTGATCCCATCGCGGGCGGCCGACGAGCGGCATCCGCTTGGCGAACTTCTCGACATCGAAATCCTGACCGTCGTTGACTGTGAGCAGGACTCTCGCGTCATCGGGGCCAATCGGCCCGCGCAGGAAATGGACACGGCCGTCGGCGCAGACGATGTTTCCGCTGGCCGGCTCGGGATCGAGCCAGTAGCTTCTTTCAACGTGAGTGCTCGTCAGCGGTCGGCAGACGTCGGCCCGCCCTGCGACCAGATCGTCGACGCTCGGGTCGCGCGGCTCCATCCAGTGGATGTCCGAATTGGCAACCTCGACTACCAGCACGGTGTCGCACGGACGACGGGTAATCTCGCCGGACCCGCGGGGCTTACCTTCCGGAAAAGCCGTGCTTGGACCCGTCACAAGGACGTAACTGGTCGGCGGGCAGTTCGGGCCGGCCCGTGGCGCGAATGGGCAAGTGTAGATGTAAGGAGCCAGTCGCGATTCGAGAAGCCGGTTGTTGGGTCCGTTCCACGGCTCCTTGAAGCTGTACTTCTTGTAGAGGTCTTCGCATTCCATGTATCCGTTGAGGTCATCGCGTTTCATGTATGGCAGGATCAGCACGCGCCAACTGTGCATCGGCCTGCCGTCTTCATCGCACACGAACGAGGGCGGAAAGCACCCGTTGCGCTGTTGGTAATTGAGCAACGCGAGGGCGATCTGCCTTAGTTGGTAACGACACGCGGCGCGGGGATTCCCTACACTCTGGGCGGGCAGAAGAAGGGCGGCGAGAATCGGCGGCACAAGGACGACGGCGAGGAGCCACTTCGCTGCCCGCTTCCTTCCTGCCCGCCACAGCCAGATCCCGCTCGGGATCGCCAGCGAGGCCCCCGCGAGCGCCGTCCCCCAAGCGACAAGAGCCGCCACGGACGAGGCGAGGAAAACCAAGACGAAAAACGTCGCCAGCAACGGACGCCGCATGGGTTCCTCCGCCCTGCAACGGGTCGAACTTCGGTCGCACGCATCACGGAGGCTCGGGGTGATCCGGGCTCGGCCCGCCCCCGGTTCTCTCGATCGGCAGATGCCTGCGGCGAATGCGCCACTTCTCAATGACGCGACAGTTCCACTGTCTCCTCGTCCGCCAAATACGCGGCGTATCGCAACGCTTCCTCAATGTCCGCGGCCTCCAAGTAGGGATAGGCAGACAGGATGGTCTGTTGCGTCTCGCCAGATGCCAGAAGCCCGAGCAACCGGGAAACGGGAAACCGGAGCCCGCGAATGCACGGCTTTCCGGTACACACGTTGGGATCGACCGTAATACGTCCGAGTCGGATCATCGTCCTCGCCTCCGCGCATGCTCACTGCTATCAGGATGGTAGTCCTGCGGCAGAGGAATGTCAACCGCCCCGCCGAGTTGGGGCGCGAGATTCCCGCGCAGAGCGAAGCACAGGCTTCCCGCCTGCCCGTGCAACGCACAAACCCCGGCGACACAGGCAAGATGCCTGTGCTACACTGCTGCCGCCCGCGTCAACGCTTGATCCAGGTCGTCGCGGAGGTCCTCGAAGGCTTCCAGCCCGACGGAGAGCCGGACGAGATTGTCGGTGATGCCGTGGGCGAGCCGGGCGGCGCGGTCGTAGCTGGCGTGGGACATGCTGGCCGGCTGCTCGATGAGCGATTCGACGGCGCCGAGGCTGACCGCAAGCTGGAACAGGCGAGTGGACTCGACCAGGCGCTTGGCCGCGGCCAGGCCTTGTGAGGAAATGGGGACAGGCACCTCGCCGGGTGTCTGTTGTCGATGGTCTCTGCGCAGCGGCTCGGAGCCAGTCCCCATTTCCTCACAAGAGGCCATGTCGCCGGCCACCTCGAAAGTAAGCATCGCCCCAAACCCGCCGTCCATCTGACGAGCCGCAATCTCGTGGCCGGGGTGATTGGGCAGGCCGGGATAGAGGACGCGAGCGACGCGGCGGTCGCCCGCCAAGAACTCGGCGAGGCGCGCGGCCGTGCGGCACTGCTCTTGCACGCGAAGCTCCAGCGTCTTGAGCCCGCGCGAGCACAAGAACGCCTCCAGCGGGCCCATCACGCCCCCGGTGGCGTTCTGGATGAAGTAGAGCCGCTTCAAGAGCGCCGGGTCCTTCACCACCAGGGCCCCGCCCAACAGATCGCTGTGTCCGCCAAGGAACTTGGTCGCCGAGTGCATTACGACGTCGGCCCCAAGTTCCAGCGGCCGGGTAAGCACAGGCGTGGCCAGCGTACTATCCACGCCCAGAAGGGCCCCGCGGCGGTGGGCCACCTCCGCACAGGCGGCGATGTCGGTGATCGAGAGGAGCGGGTTGCCCGGGCTCTCGATCCAGACGAGCTTGCTCTCGGGCCGCATGGCCGCTTCCAAAGCAGCAAGGTCGGCCGAGTTGGCGAGCGTCGCTTCGATGCCGGAGCGGCTGAGGATCTTGTGCAGCAGGCGGTAGGTGCCGCCGTAGATGTCGGTCCCGGCCACGACGTGGTCGCCGCGTTCCAAGAGCATGGTCACGCAGTGGGTGGCGGCCATGCCCGAGGCAAAGGCCAGCCCGCCCACGCCCGATTCCAGGGACGCGAGCGTGGTCTCCAGGGCCTTACGCGTGGGATTGCCGCTGCGGGAATAGTCGAACTCGCCCCACTGGCCCGCCCCAGGCTGGACGAAGGTGGAAGCCATGTGGATGGGCGGGACGACGGCCCCGGTGTGCGGGTCGCGCTCTTGGCCGACGTGGATTGCGCGGGTGCGAAAGCGATGGAGAAGGGATGAAGGATGAGGGATGAAGGATGAATGCGGAGCAGACAGTGCCATAATGATTCCCCTATTCCTTGCCCAATGCGATTCGTCCCTCATCCTTCATCCCTCATCCCTCATCCCTCGCCCCTAGCCCCCTGCCGGGCCGACACGGCCCGGCTCTGAACCCTGAACCCTGAACCCTGAACCCTACTTCTCCAGCGCCTGTGCCAAATCGGCGATCAGGTCTTCGGCGTTCTCGATGCCGCAGGACAGGCGGATCATGTTGTCCGAAATGCCGACCGCCTGGCGCTGCTCGGGCGTGAAATCGTGATAACTCATGTAGATCGGCTGCTCGATGAGCGACTCCGCCCCGCCGAGGCTGGGCGCGATCCGCGGGATCTTCACGGAATCGACGACCCGCGCGGTCGCGGCGGCGTCGGCGCCTCGGACCAGGAACGTGACCAGCCCGGCGAAGCCGCGCATGGTCCGCTTTGCCACCTCGTAGTACGGATGGCTCGGCAGCCCGGGATAGTAGACCTTCTCGACGCGGGGATGCCGCTCCAAGAATTGCGCGACCGCCAGCCCGTTGGCGTTGTGCCGCTCCATGCGGAGTTCCAGGGTCTTCAGGCCGCGAAGGAGGAGGTACTCGTTGAGCGGGGCGCTGACCATGCCGAACACGCCGCGGAGCTTGCGGAGCGGCTCCATCTTCTCCTGCGACCCGATCACGGCGCCGGCCAGGAGGTCGTTGTGGCCGCCGAGATACTTGGTGCAGGAGTGGAGCACGTAGTCCACGCCGGCCTCCAGCGGCCGGAGGTTGTAGGGCGTGGCGAGCGTCGAGTCGATGAGCGTGTCGATCCCGTGCTTCTTGCCCAGCGCGGCGAATCGCTCGACGTCCACGCAGCTTAGGTGCGGGTTGGTGGGCGATTCGCTGATCAACAGGCGCGTCTTCGGCGTAATGGCGGCCTCCATGCGGTCGTAGTCGCACGCCGGGACCTGGTGCGTGACCACGCCGAACTTACCCAGGTGCTTCACGCACATCTCGCGCGTGCGGTGGTAGCACTCGTCGAACAGGACGATCTCGTCGCCCGATTGCAGCTTGGCCAGGAGTACCCCGGCCACAGCCGCCATGCCGCTGGAATAGACCGCGGCCGACTGGCCCCCTTCCAACGCGGCGAGCTTGCGCTCCAGGGCCTTCTCGCTGGGGTTGCCGTAGCGGGCGTACTCTTCGCGGGGCTGCTTTTGTTGGACGAAGTCGATCAGGGCCCGGGTGTCGGCGAAGTTGTACGTCGCCGCGCAGAAGATCGGGTCCGTGAGCGAGAAGCCGGGCTTGATGCGGTCTTCGCCGGCATGGACCGCTTGGGTGGAGAGGCCGCGCTTCGGACCGCCCGGCCCGCCAGAGGATTGAGTGGCCATGGTGCGTCTTGACTCCGACAAAGAAACAAAAAAGCCGCGATAGGAAACCGCGGCAAGCCTCGACCCGACTTGATCTCCGGTTCCACCCCACGTCCTGCAACCGGCGATGGCACTTTAGCAGATTGTGGCTGCAAGCGGCCGCAAATCCCATCAAGCGGTCTATTGTAGTCGCCCGGTGCCGCGACAACAAGCGGTTGGGGTGGCGGGTGGCGGGTGGCGGGTGATGGGTGGCGGGTGACGGGATGAGGGGGTGACGGGGTGACGGGGTGACGAAGTAACGCCCATCGACCGCAATCATTTCCCATAACGCTCAGACCACCCAGCTTGTCTTGACGCTCCCCCGCACGCCGTCCGATAATCCGCCGGGTGAACGCCACCAGGGCGTTTGTCCGATACGTGGGAAGGATCAAGAAAGGAACCGCTTGGGGACTCATCGCATGGACCGCTCGACCCGATATTTCTCCGCAACCGCTCTAGTGTCCTTATTGTCCCTGCTTCCGGCCGGGTGCGAATCGGCGTCCCACGCCGAGAAAGGGACTATTCTGGGGGGGCTTGGTGGTGCCGGAATTGGGGCCATCATCGGAGAGTCGGTGGGAAAGCCAGGGCCCGGTGCCGCAATCGGCGCCGGCGTCGGCGCCTTGACGGGCGCCGCCATCGGCAACGGCCAGGACGAGGTCGAGGCCCACAACCGGGCCATGATCGAGGCCAAGCTCCAGCGCCGCGTTGCCCCCGGCGCTGTGACCATCGACGACGTGGTCAACATGGTCCGCTCCGGGGTGGCCGACGACGTGATCGTCAACCACGTCCGCTACCACGGCATGATCCGGCAACTGGAGGCCACCGACCTCATCGCGCTCCAGCAGCAAGGGGTCAGCTCCACCGTCGTCAAGGCCATGCAGCAGTACTCCTCGCCCCAGCGGGAAACCGTCCTCGTCGATCAGCCTCCGCGATCCACGGTCGTAGAGCATCACTACTACCGCGATCCCTACTGGGGCCCGCGCCCGTATTGGGGACCGCCGTACTCCTACTATTACGGTCCCCCTCGCCCGCCTCCGCCGCGCGTGGGCATTGGGATGAGCTGGCACAACTGATCCGCTGCCAAGGGCGGTCTTGATCTCCGCGCGGCCCCAGGGGGATGCCGTCCTGCGCCACGACTGGTTTCGCGCTGGTTGTGCGTAGAGAACCCCGAGTTGACAATCGCCCGCTCCGCCCGTTGCGTGCTCTCCTTGACGGCCGCCTCGGGCAACCCGACCAGCACGGTAGTCGTAGGTTATGCTTTAGCATAACGCGCGCGGCCGGATCCCCGAAGCCGGGGCCGCGCACCGTCGCGTTTTGCTGAAGCATAACCTACATTTCCTGCCGATTGCGTCGATCAAGGCACCGGAATCGAGTGACGGGCGCTGGCCGCGAAGCCTGACCGTAACGTTCGATTGCGACGCGAACATGGCTTTCACGGTGGAGATCCAGGATGGCGAGAAACGCAAGTTGGTTTCGTGCCGGCTGAAAGACGTTCTGGAACGGTAGACCTCGCGATCGCGCTCGATTTTGGGGAAGCAATTCGTGTGGAAGCTGCGGTTGGCTCGCCGCACAACCTGCGCCTATCGCTGATACCTGTAGGCGGGCTTGCCCATCGTCGAGGCGTAGAAGATGTCGGCGTTGGGGTCCCAGCCGAAGTTGAGGAACCAGCCGGGCATGGCCACGGCGAACTGCGGCGGGAGCGGTGCGACTTGGTCCCACGTCTGGCCGGCGTCGGTGGTTTCAAAGAAGCCCTTCTTGCCAACGACCACGATGTGCTTTAGACCGTCCAACAAAATGGGGACAGGCACCTCGCGGCCACCGGGTTCACCACTGCAAGCGCCAACTGGCTCGGAGCCAGTCCCCATTTTGTTAGACGGTCTTGGGTCCTTGCCAAAGTACGGCCCATAGGAGCAGTCCACGGGTTTTCCGAGCACGGCCCAGGTCTTGCCCTTGTCGCTGCTCGCCAGGAGTCCCTGGGCGGAGGCCCAGTAGGCGATGCCCTGGAAGATGCGGATGTCGCGCCCGGCGGGCTGGAGGTCGGAGACCTTGTTCCAAGTCTTGCCTCCGTCGGTGCTGCGGAGAATGCCTTTCTCCTTTTCCTTGGTGGCGACGAAGGTGTTTGCGTCGAAGATGCCCACCGACGCAAACGCCTTGCCCTGGAACTGCCAGCTCTTGCCCATGTTGCCGCTGGTGTAGATTTCCCCGCCGGACTCGTGGCGCAAGGCAAAGATGTCGGCGGGTTTCTCGGCCGACCAATCCACGGAGCCGGCATCCCAGCCCCGGCCGTTGCCTTGCATGGCGGCCCACGTCTTGCCGCCATCGAGCGTGTAGGCGCTGGGGCCGTCGAGCATGAAACAGGCCAAACGCTTGCCGTTGGGATCGAAGTTCAGGGCGAACCCGGTCTCGCACCGCCCGCCGATCTTGCCGCCGTCGATGCGGGCGAACGTCTCGCCGCGGTCAATGCTCTTCCAGATTCCTTGGTCGGGGACGATCATCAACACGTCGCCCGTGACTCGATCCACGGCGATGCCGGCGGTCTTGCCCGGATAGCCGATCTTCTTGTCCTCGGCGGCCAGGCCGTTGAGGACCTTCTCGGAGATGTCGATCCAAACGCCGCGGGCGGCATTGGGGGCGACGCTGGCCTGCGGATAGGCTGCGCCGGCAGCGGTCAAGATCGAGGCGAGCGCAAACGCAAGACACGATAGCGGCTTCATCTTCCTATACCCGTGTACCCTCCCGGCGGACCGGGGTATTATGACGCTCCAAACAATCGTGTGCAAGCCGGCAGTGCCACCCTGCCGGGGGAGGGGCCCAACGCAATCGAATCGCGTGGCTGCCGACGTGCTCCGGACAAACGGGCGTTTTGCGCAATTCCAGCGATTCCGTGCGCTCATTTATGCCCGCCGCGCACACTATATGATAGAAGAATCCGGCGGTCCCGGGACGCGGAACACGTGCGGCCTGACGCGTGAATCAGAAGACTGAAGCCGAGCTGGTCGAGGCGGCTCGCGGCGGCGACGTTGCGAGCTTTGGCACCCTGTACGAGCGCCACTATCGCGGCGTGGTCGGCATGGCTTATGCCATGCTCTTGGACCGGCACCTGGCCGAGGATGCCGCCCAGGAGACGTTCGTCATCGCCTGCCGCGACCTCGGGGCTCTGAAGCGTCCGGACCGGTTTGCCTTCTGGCTTGGCGGGATATGCCGGAACGTGGCCCGGGGGATCGCCAGGTCCAAGGTCCGCTCGGCCGGCGGGGAGGCGATGCCGGATCGAGCGCGCGAACAGTCCGATGACGGCGCGGCCGATCTGATGCACCGGTCGATCGTCAAGCTGCCGGCGGCCGCTCGGGAAGTCGTTCTGTTGCACTACTTCAGCGGATTGTCGCACGAGGAGACCGGGGCGGCCCTGGGCATTTCGCCGCAGGCCGTCCATGGCCGGCTCATCCGGGCAAGGAAGAAGATGGCGGCAGAGCTGAAGCGGAACGGCTTCAGCGGTTGGCAAGACTTGGAGGGGAAGATCGCATGATTGCTTTGCCCGAAGACCGAAAGATCGACGCACTGCTGGCGAGAGTCTTCGGCGGTCGGCCTCCGCAGGCAGATTTCTCGCGCTGGCGCGGGCAACATCCCGATGCGGTCGCTATGCTCTTGTCGCGGGCTGCCACGGCGAGAGAGACAGGCGCGGCGCGGGTGTCAGCCGGAGAGCCACGGACGTGGCTTGCGGGGAGGAGGCTGAGGTTTGCTCTCCTGTCTGCCGCTGCGCTGGCCGCGGCGTTGGCTCTCGTCTGGGCCGGTTGGCTCTACTACGCCGGTGGTCGCGCGGGCGCTATCGCCCAGAAGCAGGAGAGCGACGAAATGCCCCCTTCTGCGCAAGACGCCCGCGCGGAGGCAACCCGGGAGATTCTGACCGAACGAGTCCGGATTCCCGCCAGAACGGCGCTCGAACGATTCCCGCCGGACTGGATTCGCGTGGCGGAGTCCTCGGCCATCGTGCGCGTCATGGCGACGGCAGAAACGGAGAACACACTGACGTGCAGGCCGATCCGGGTGATCTACGGCCGGGTCGCGGATGGGGTGCTCGCGGTCGAGTGCCCGCGGAACGTCCGACAGGACTTCAAGGCGGAGCGCGAGGTCATCATCTACCTTGCTCAGTACCGGCGGAGCGACGGGACGACGGGCCTGCGAGAGCACGGCATGGCATTCGACGTGCCGGCCATGCACTCCTTGGACAAGCGCGAGCAAGAGATCGTGGAGGTGATCGAAACCGGCTCCTTCCTGCTCCTGCCTTCCATCAGCCCCGAGGACTTGGCGCCGTCCATCGAGCGGTCGGAGATCATCCTGCGGGCCAAACTGACGAAGATCGGCGAGGAGTCGACCGAGTGGAAAGTGACCGGGGAGGTTTTCCAGCTCACTCGGCCCGGCGACGAGCGCGGCCGGCAGCCAGAAACGAATCAGCGCTTGGAGGAACGAAGGCACTTTTCACCGCCCCTGGCCGTCGCGTCGGCCCCCTGGCGGCTCCGGGCCGAATCGATCGTCCGCCATCGCGCCGTGCAGGAAGCGAACCGGTCCTTCACGCCGGAGGAAGTTCAAGAGGAGTTCAGTCGGCTGGTACATGCCGAGCTGAAAGTGGGCCGCGAAGCGATCCTGCTCTTGAGGTCCCCGGAGCAGGGGAAGGAGAAGACCGCGTACCAGCAGGGGAAGGAGAAGACCGCGTACGAGGCAGTCGGCATTCTCCGCGACGATCCCGCCCACCCGAAGCACCTCGACGAAGTCATGGGAGTGATTGGGGATATCAATTTGAGGCTGCTCGATAAACAGTAGTTATGGGTTAATGACACTCCGCACAAAAAGGAGACGTGCAATGTACGTACGAAAGTTTTGTTTGCCATCGACTGTGTTCGCCGCCATTGTCTTGGCTGCCAATCTTGCTTGGGCCGAGGGCCTCGGACTTGCCGAAACAAAAGAGCAACTCAAGTTGAAATACGACGTCTCGTCGGCGGACCACGGCACCGGCCGTGTCACCGTCAATCTGACAATCGCTGACGAGGGCAGGTTGAAGCCACTGGACTCTGTGGATTTAGTCATCCCAAGCAAAGATGGGACCGGCTTTGTTGACCTCTCGCTGTCATTAGCCACAAGGAAAGTCGACGGAAAACTGTTGGTGTCGGTTCATTTGAAAAAAGAATTGGCCGAGCGAGCAGAGATTCAACTCAGGACCTTGAGTCTCGACGGCAAGAAGGAGGCGTTAACGTGGTATTATCACGCGATCCCGATTGCCAAATACATCAAGAACGGAGAACGGAAAAAGGACTAACCGGTGGTCGTGGTTGAACCCGGTCAGAGAAACGCATAACAAATCGCTCAACCGGAGCGGCGGTTGGGCGCGTGTTCAGAATGGGCGTGTAAAAGGGGTCAGAACGGTTTTCTGCCGAGAGGGAGAGACGGCCCTTGGCGGAACAAACCGTTCTGACCCGTTTTCCTTCTTGAAGGAGGTATGACAAAGATGAAGCGGTTTGAGCTCAAGGCAACAGTCGCGTGCTTGGCGATGGTCGGCGTCTTGGCGGCGTCGTCCCCGGCGCGCGCAGTCATCGAGGTCGCGCGCGGCAATAGTCCCGTGCGGCGGATGAACTGCCCGTTGGGGTGCGAAAGGGTGGCCAACCTCTCCAGCCGGCTCGGCTACTGGACAGGTCCGGCGTTAGGCGGCGGCGGAATCAATTTTCTCTACAACTGCAAGAACACGGCGGAATTCAACGAAGCCCTCAAGGCGTTTGCCGCAATCCAGGTCCCCAAGGTGATGCCGAAGTCGGCCACCTCCAAGGGCCTTGAAGTGACTTATCGCGCCGAGGCGTGCTTGCCCCAACTGGTCGTCCGCGACGGCCCCGAGCACTTCACTTTTCACAGCCGCGTCGCGGACCTGCCTCTGCCCGTGGAAGAGAAGTTCCTGATCGACTGGAGCTTCACCGTGTGGGACCGGACAACCTGGCACCGCCTGTACAACAACCCTAAGCGCGTCTTCGATTCGGATGATCCCAACTTCCGGCAGCCGGTGCCGCCGCCGCGGATCGACGTCTACATCGGCGGCGGGGGCTCGATCGTCTGGAAGGACGTCAAGGTGCCGCCCAACGTCCGCGTGATCGACCAGCGCGAGCAATCCGCCCCGGTCAAGCTGGTCGGAGGGGGCATGGTCCGCGGCGCCGTCTACGACATGGCCACCGGCCAGCCGATCCCTGACGCCGAAATCACGCTCCGCCGCGAGGACTCCGGGAGCTGGAAGGAAACCGCCCGCGGCGCCGCCGACGAGTCGGGCCTGGGCGAACTCCAGAAGGTCCCCGCCGGGGAATACTACATCCGCATTCGCGCCAAGGGCTACGCCTCCCGGACCCACGGTCCCTATCACAACAAAGGCAACACGTATCACGAATTTGCCGTGGAGCTGATGCGCGAAGCCGGCATCCAGGGGGTCGTCACCGACCCGAACGGCAAGCCGGTTCCCGGCGTCACGGTCTCCGCGCGGAGCATCATGGGCATCGATGGCCTGGGATACGCGTGCGCCGATGCCCAACCCGTCACGACGGACAAGGACGGGCGGTTTGAGATTCGCGGGCTGCCGCAGGGGTTCACGCACCTCTCTTGCAGCGCCCGGTCGCTGCACCAAGAGACGTCGATTCTTCAACTCTACGACGTTCCCGCCGACGACGTGAAGATCGTGATGAAGGGCACCGGCATCGTTCGCGGAAAGGTGGTCGGGCCCGACGGGAAACGGCCCTCAGGCCAGGTCCACGTGAGCATCGAGCACCCGGGAGGCAGCCGCGTCGGCCAGTGGGGCGGCTTAGCCCAGTGCAAGGAGGACGGCACGTTCGAGTTCAAAGGGGTGCCGCCCGGCCAATACGTCCTCAGCACCGATCCCATGCACGCCCGCCAAGGCGGTGACCCGAACGCCAAAGAAGTCACGGTCACCGCGGGCCAGACGGTCGAGGTCGAGTTGACCCAACACCGGTCGCGGTAAGCCGCGGTCCAACGCAGCCCTCGGCTTTCATCGCCTCCCGGCGTCTTCGGCGTCTGGAAAACCTCGGATTCGCAAGCAACTCTCTTGCCCGGCGTACGATAATGACAGGGGCGCCCGAGCGGGTCGGACCCGCTCCCTGCAAGGGCGGCCGATCGTCGTTTCCCTTCTTTGTGGGGAGGGCTCAGGATGGCTAACGGACAACCGTCGTTAGGGCAGAGGGTCCACACTTGGGCCACCAATCGCCTGGCGCAGCAGGTCGGCGACGGCGAGTGCTTCGCCCTGGCCGATCAAGCCCTGCGGGCATCCGGCGCCAGGAGCGCCGCCGACTACGGCGAAGTCACCGCCGACGCCGACTACGTCTGGGGCAACGCCGTACAACTGGTGGACGTGCAGCCGGGCGACGTCCTCCAGTTCCGCGACTATTCGGTCACCATCGAGGTGACCGTCACCAGCACCAAGACCTTCCACGACGGGTCAACCGAGGAGACCGAGGAGACCCGCAGCGAGACCTACGGGCGCCCGCACCACACGGCGATCGTCTCCGCCAAGCTGAGCGGGGGGCGCCTGCGCGTGCTGGAGCAGAATGCGCCGCCGCGCGGCAGCAGCACGCCGCAACGGGTCGTGCGCTCCAACGAGATCCACACGACCGGCAGCAGCTCGACCCAGACCAGCGTGCGACAGGAGTCCGACGGCACGGTCCGGGTAGAGACCACCACGACGATCACGGTGAGCGGCACGATCCGGGCCTATCGGCCGCAGGCGCGGTGACCGCCGCAGTTCCGGCGGACGGGCTTCAGGATCGGGTCGCGGGGGCGAAACTGAGTTTCTCCCGCGCATCCGCAAATTCTAGGAGACGGCCTTAGCGCTCTCTGCGGAAGTCGCGGACAGAAGGTCCTCTGCACTGCGATCTGGAGATTCCCGGAGGAGGAACCTGCGGCTTCGGAGCGGATCGGGCAACAACGTCGGGTCAAGATCCTTCGGGAGGATCGCCACGACGCGCTTCCCCATGCCGACGGCGGCACCGATCTCGAAGAAGAGATTGGGGCGCCCGACGCTTTCCGGCGTGACCAGCCACACAACGATATCGCTGGTGCGCAGCCCCTCCTCGATCGCCTCGCGCAGGGACTCTCCCGCGTGAACCTCGAACTCTTCGAGCCACACCTTCGCGCCGTGCCGCCGAAGGGACTCGGCGAAGGCCCGTATCCACGCCCGGTCGGCGTCGGTCTGCGAGTATGAGATGAAAACCTTGGGTCCAGGCATTGGCTCAAACACCTTTCTGAATGACTCACCTCCGAACACGCCTTCTCAGTTGAGCAAGGTAGGTTTCGATTTCGTTCAGGTCAACCATATCCCGCTTCTTCAGGAAGACGGGGATCCCCGCTCTCGATTGAAGCTCTCCCGGCGTTAGCCCGTGCAGCAGGATGACTATCGGTATCCTCCGGCCCCAAGCTGCACCGAGTTCCGCCCAGATGTACGGACGATCCAATGCCCACGGAGTGAGGAGAACAACCAGTTCGTGTGCCTTCTCGAGGAATGCCAGTATGTCCTCCTCAAAATCGGAGCCGGCATCGATGTCGGCTTCGTCGAGGAAAGGCGTCGCTCCACAAGATGAAATCTCCCGCGCGACTTGCTTCGCAACCCACGTGTCCTTCGAGCTATGGCTGAGGAAGACCAGTCGCTTGCTCTTGGCAACGCGCGGCATGGCCCCATCTTTCTGCGGGGCTTGGATGGACGGATACGCTACCCGCCGGGCGCACTGGCAACGCGGCTTGGTCAGTTCCGCTACCTAGGCACCCGCACACCTTGCGCGCTTACCAAATGGCCCGTTACCTCCACCTTAGGAGGGTGGCTTCCGTTTGTCAAGTGCAACGGCCGATCGGTTTGCGGGCCGCATCACGGCTCGATCAGATACGCCTGGCCGGCGAGATTGACCATCACCGGCTCGTCGAAGACCATGTACTGGGAGAGGGTGCGGCCGTGCCGGCGGGCCAGCGCGAAGTAGTCGTCGCTGAACTGTTTGACCCGCTGGGCCTTCTTCTCCTGGTCCTTGTTGACCGTGGAGTCGATCCACTGGTTGTTGCGGCGGTAGAAGGTGCGGTTGGCGATCTGTCGCATGTTCTGCTCGATCTGGGCCGACTCCTTCTCCGCGTCGGCCAGTTGGGCGGGCAACGGCGCCGTAGCCGGCGCGGCCATCGGACGGCCGCCCGGGCCGGCGGGCCCCATCATGCTCGGCCTTGCCGTCTCCCTTCCACCGGCTCCGAAGGAACTCCCCCGGCCGCCATAAGCGCCGCCGGCGCCGCCGGGCATAGCCATCTTGAACGACAGGTCCGCTGGGGCTGCGCCGTCGGCGGATTTCGCCCTTTGCAGGCTGCCGCGGAACTCCCGCTGGATGAAACCACCTGACCCGGACGACTCGGCCAGGGCCTCCAGGCGGCGTCCGGCCCGGTCCACGTTGGCGGCGACGGGCCCCAAGGCGGACCGCTCGTCGGCAAGGAACGACGTGTACGGCGTGATTACCCCATGCCGCGTGGCAAGCTCGACCAGCTCGCGGATGAGCTCGTCGTTCTTGCCTCTGAGGTCCAGCTCTTCGAGGATCTCGCCCACGCGGCGCACGGCCCAGAGTTTCTCGATGAAGGCGTTGGTCTCGTCGCCGCTGCGGTCCACGAGCTTGGCGGGGAAGTCGAACTTCTGCGGCTTCCCGCCCACCGCGCCGCTGACCACGACCTTGGCATTGCCGGGCGTCTTGTAGCGGCCCACGAGCACGAGCTGCTCCCCTGCAAAGAGGTCCAGCGTGCCCTTGGGGTAGACGCGGCTGGTGAGGCTCCCGGCCTCGGGCCGGTGCTCGTCCATGGAGAACTCGATCTTCACGTCGGTCATCACCGGGGCCTCGATCCGCTTGTAGAGACGGCTGACGCGGTCCTCGATGTCCTCGTTGGGACGGACGAACTCGCTCTGGCCGTGGTTGTCGCTCACGATCTTGTCCAACAGGCGGCTATTGAGGTCGAAGCCCACGCCGAAGGCGAAGATCCGGGCCCGGACCTTGTTGGCGGCCTTGGCATTCTCGACGATCTTCATCTCGTTGGTCACGCCGGCGGTGGGCAGGCCGTCGGTGAGAAAGACGACGTAGTTGGGGCGGCTGGAGTCCTGCAACTGGCCCAGCGCGGTGCGCAGTGCGGCGTCGATATTGGTGCTGCCGCCCGCGTAGAGCCCTTCGACAAAGCCCAGCGCCGCCTTGCGGGTGTTGTCGTCGTACTTTTGCAGCTCGGGGCGGAATGCCTCCACGTCGCTGTCGTAGGCGATAATGTTGAAAAG
>CAYGZI010000024.1:0-19502 GCA_964354245.1 uncultured Planctomycetaceae bacterium | reverse complement strand
CCGCATGCGGTCCAGATCGGCCTTGAGCTTGTCGTAGCCGGCGCGGGTCATGGGGATTCGGTCGGACATGGTATGGATCTCCCGGAGCCTCGGTCAGCGAAGGCGGCAACTCCCAGCGGGCCACTGCCGAAACAGGCCGACCGGGCGGCGAGCGCCTAGGCAAGGGACCAGCGAGGGCGTCGCATCAAGGCGATTCAGATTGAAGGACGGGTCCGCGGCTACTCGGTGGGCTTCACCGAGGCTGCCCGCGGCCCCTTGCCCTTGCGCCGCGAATCGTCTTCGGCGATCTCGTACTCGACGGTCTGTCCTTCCTTCAGATCGTCGAAAGACTGCTCGATCACCGAGGAATGATGAAAGAACACGTCCTCCGGGTTTCCCGCGATGAACCCGAAACCTCGATCCAACACAATCTTCTTAATGACCCCTTGCGGCATCGTAACGACTCCTCGCACCTCACAGCACACTAAGCGGCATCCGACCAAACACTTCACGATAGGGTGGGCCGCCGCCGGCCTCTATCTATCGCCGGCCGGCAGTGGATGCCGCTGGAGGTACGCGAGCCGAACGCGACCGCCCGAAGTAACCCTACGAGCCGGCCGGCAGCGGGCCTGACCCCGAGGTTCACAAACACAAGTACCATACCCGCCTGCCCCCCGAAGTGCAATCCCCAGGCTTCGGATTTATTGGGGGGAGATGCCGGCTCTGCGGGTGGGGCTGCGGGGCGTCAGAACGCTATGCTTCCGCCCAGGAAGAAGGTGGGGCTGGGGTGGATGTTGGCCAATGGCGTCTCTACGTAGAAGATCTCGCGATCGAAGGCCAATCCGACCTCAAAGGTCCCGTGCAGCCCGCCGCTCCGCTCAAACTCCACCCCCGCCGCCACGCGGATGTCGTTGTAGTCCACGGAGTTCAACGGGCCATCGACGCCGCGCTTGACGGTCCAGGCCCCGCCGCCATACTCGCCGCGGGCATAGATCCACCATTCGGCAGTGCCGATGGTGGTGAGGTGTTTGGCGAGTTTGGGGTTTGGAAAGAGGACGTCGAAGCGGATGTCCTTGTTCGGAGTCCAGACGATTCCGCCCGCCGGGAGCAGCTTGATGTGGTTCCGATCGAGGAAGAACACCCCGGCCTTGACCTGGAAGCTCGGCGAGAACGACAGGACGGCCAAGCCGTGCGATGGGAAGCGGATGCTCCGGGTCGTGACTTTACTGAAATCGGAGTACACCCCGATCCGGAAGGCCAGGTCCGCGCCCAGCCAAGGCGTGGGTTGCGGCAGCCAAGCCGCCTCCAGATACGCATCGTAGGCCCTGGGAGGGAGGTCGGGAGGATCCGGCCCGGTCGAAACGGGTCCGTCCCACAGGTGGACCGCAAAACCGGGCGTGATCAAGAGCGGCGTCTGCTGGTTGTAGAAGAACGGAAAGGCAAATGTGCCACTGAGTTCCGAATCCTCGGTTCCGAACGGCTGGCTGCCGCCCCGTGCCAGCCAGTGACTATCGACGCGGAGTTCCTGGCGGAAGCGGGTCAGCGGCGCGGTGGTTCCGAAGGGCGAGCCAGGCTGGGCAAAGGGGTCGGTCGGGAACAGGGGTTGCGTCTGCGGGCCTGGGGCCGCGTATGGGTCCCAGCCGGGCGCCTGGATGGTCCCTTGGAGCATTGCGGATGGTGGTGCCCCGGTCAGGCCCGGCGTAGGCCCGGGGGCAAGCATCGGTGCAGGGCCGGGGGCCAGGGCTGGGGCAACGCCGGGGGCCAGCATTGGTGCAGTGCCGGGGGTACTTGCCGGCGTACCAAAGGGGCGATATCCCGGTACTGCGCCGGGGGCGTAGGCTGGGTTGGCTGGCGGGTTCCAGCCGGGGGCAATGCTTGGTGCCGGCGACGGCGCCGGATAGACGGTTCCCGGCGCGGTTGAAGGAGCCGCCAGGGCTGACGCGAGTGGCGGGCTGCCGTTGGGGTCTACGGCAGTCGGGAACGTCATTCGTTGGCCCAAGGCCGTCGAAGCGTGCAGCAGCAATAGCGCGGCCGCCACGCCGCCGCGGAGGACTACGGTGTTCGCCACGGAATCGCCCCTGGAGCCGAGGCCCGATCTGGAGAAGACAATGGACGAGGATTTTGGGGGCCCCTAAGTAACAGGGATTCGCTCCCGGGTCAAGATGGATGTGCCGGCCATTGCTGCCCCTTAGGAGGCCGCGTATACTCGCCGGAGTCACTGGAATTTCGACACTTGCGTCCTAGCGGAACTCCCCGATGAATCTGAACGACAGCCGACTGAAGGACTTCGCACTGGTCCGGGAGATGATGGAAGTGCCGGCGATCTTGCGGCGCTTCGACTTCGGACGCTGCCGGGAGGCCGCCGAAGCAGTCAAACGGGCCGGCAAGCTCTTGCTGACGGGCGAGGGCTCCAGCCGGATCTTCCCGGCCAAGAGTATGATCTACGAGCGGATGCAGAGCGGCTTCCCCCTCGAAATCGTTACCGAGGCCGCCCGGCAGGCCCACCAGTACGACCTCGCCACGTTCGCCGTCTTCGGCGCCAGCAACAGCGGTAAGACCAAGGAAGTGATTTCCCTGTTTACCCAGCTTGCCGAGAATGGCCACGAAAGGCGCTTCGGACTTACGGCCAACGAGAATACCCCGCTACAGGAGGTCTCCAACCGGTGCTACACCCTGAGCTGCGGCAAGGAGACGGCCGTAGCCGCCACGAAGAGCGTGGTCGAGCAGGCACTCTTCTACCGGGCCATCCTCTGCCACTTTGAGGGACCCGAAAGCCCGGCCCTCAGAAATCAGGCCGAAGCCGCGAGCAAGGCCCAAGAGGTCCTGGAGGCCGATCTGGACCCGGCGATGGTCCGGGACATCGCCGCCGCACCCACGATCTACTTTGCAGGGCGCAACAACGGCGTGGCCGAGGAGCTGACGCTCAAGACCAACGAAATCACCAGGAAGAAAAGCGATTACCTGGAAGGGACTTACGCCGTCCACGGGATCGAAGAGGTGATGGACCCGGACGAGGTGGTCATCGTGATCGACCCGTTTCCGGCGGAGATGGCGAAGCTCAAGGAAGTGCTCGTAGACGGCGTGGGGATGAAGGTGATTGCCGTTGCGGGCCAGGACACCCTTTTCCCCACGATCCGCATCCCGGCCGTCGAGGGATACGACATGGTGCTGCAACTGCTGGCCGGGTGGAACATCCTGGTCCACGTCGGCGTGGCGATGGGAATCAACCTGGACAAGGCCCAGCGGGCGCGGAAGATCGGAAACGAGTTCCTTGGGAGGGTGGCGGGTGGCGGGTGATGGGTGGCGGGTGGCGGGTGATGGGTGGCGGGTGAAGGGTGACGAACCGCATTCCCCACATGCCACGTACCGCCTACCACATGCCACCCGCCACGCGCCACCCGCCACGCGCCACCCGCCACCCACCACCTCCTGAAGGCTGGAATCAACATGGTCGAAGGAGTCACGTACTGCCGCCGCACGCCGGGCCCGCTGCTGGCCACCGGGGACATCGCCGAAATCCTGCCCGACTGGAAAGGGGACCGGGAATGCTGGATGTTCGTCTCCGCCCACGACGACGACATCGTCACCGGCGCCGGCTTGACCTTTCAGGTGGGTATGGCCGAGGGCGCCCGGGTCCACGCCGTGGTCACGACCGACGGGCGCATGGGCTACTGCCGGATGACGCAGCGCCGCACCATCTGCCAGGTCCGCCAGGCCGAGGCGGAGCAATCGTTTCAGATCCTCGGGCTTCCCCTGGAGCGGCTCCATTTTCTCCACTTCCCGGACTGCAACCTGAATCCCTACCGCGGGCGGCACTTCGCCACCATCGGCGATCCCACGGAGGCGGAAGGGGCCAGCGGACTGCAAAACGCCTACCCGCTGATCCTCCGCCAGATCCGGCCCACGCGGGTCTTTCTGCCCACGATCACCGACCTGCACCCGGATCACCGCGTCGTCAACGAGGAGATGCTCATCAGCCTGTTCCATGCCCAGGGGTCGATCTGGCCGGAATTGGGGCCGCCGATCGAGACGGTGCCGGCGGTCTACGAATACGCCACCTACTGCGATTTCCCCGCGGCCCCGCAGCTTCGCATTGCCGGCACGCAGGCCATGCTCCAGCGCAAGCTGGAGGCGATCCGGGCCTACGCCAGCCAGGAGCAGATCGAGCTGTTGATCGACGTGCAGCAGCAAGCGGGGCCGGTCGAGTATATCCGCGAGGTCCAGTTCAACTTTTACGCGCCGAAGCAATACCAGAGGCTCTTTCAGAGCACGGAATCCGAGATCTGAGATCTGAAATCCACAATCTGAAATCCGAAATCCGAAGCCCGAAATCCGAAACAAATCGAAAGCTCCAAATTCGAATGTAAGAAACTCCCGGCTGAGTGTGTCACGTGTCTTGAATTTCCGTTTTTGGTCATTTGGATTTGTTTCGGATTTCGCGTTTCGGATTCGGGATTTCGGCTTCGTCGAAACGTGACCCATGAATCCTCGAATCTGCTATCTCGGCGACGACCACCTGGCGGGAGCGGCCGCGTATCTGGCCGGGATCATGGGCCACTTCGGGCTGGCCTACGACTATGTCCCGAGCGCCGAGTCGCCGCCTGCGTCGTTCCGCACAGAACGGTTTGCGTTGTACGCGATCAGCGACTATCCTGCGGCGCGGTTTGCGCTGGCCGACGTGACCCACGTCCGCAACTGTGTGGCGGCGGGCTCGGGCCTGCTGATGATCGGCGGCTGGGAGAGCTTTTTTGGGCGACTCGGCGAGTACCACCAGTCGCCGCTGGCCGAGGTGCTGCCGGTGACCATGCTGACCCATGACGACCGCCGCAACTGCGCCCAACCGTGCCTGATCCAGAAGGCCGCCGAGCACCCGATCCTCGAAGGGCTGCCCTGGGAGACCCCGCCCGGCATCGGCGGGTTCAACGCGCTGGTGCCGAAACCCGGCTTCGACGTGCTTCTGCGGGCCGTGCAGTTCTCGGTGTACTCGCGCGGCGAGTCGTTCGAGTTCACGCGCCAAGGCGAATCGCCGCTCTTGGTCGTAGGGACTCACGGGCAAGGCCGCGCCGCGGCGCTGGCCACCGACGTGGCCCCGCACTGGGTTGGCGGCTGGGTCGATTGGGGCGACCGGCGGATCGTCCAAGAGGTCGGCGGCGGTTTCATCGAGGTCGGCAATTGGTACGCCCGGTTCTTCCGCAACCTTTTGGCCTGGACGGGACGGTTGCGGCCTTGCCGTGTTAGGAGGGAGGGGCATGCTTAAGGGCAACGCCATCATCGGCCAAAGCGGCGGGCCGACCAGTGTGATCAACGCCAGCCTCTGCGGAGTCATCGAGGCAGCGCTGGGCCGCTCGCCCATCGAGCGCGTGCTGGGCATGAGGTTCGCCGTCGAAGGGTTACTCAAGGGGGACGTGATCGACCTGGGCCGCGAGGACCGCGAGACGCTCAAGGAACTCCGCACCACCCCCAGCTCGGCCCTGGGCAGTTGCCGCTACAAGCTGAAGGATGCCGACTTTCCGTCCATCCTGGAAATGCTCCGCAAGCACAACGTCCGCTACTTGTTCCTCATCGGCGGCAACGACACGATGGACACGATTCACCGCGTCGAAAACTTCTGCCGCAAGCAGGGCTACGAGCTGTGCGGCGTGGGCATCCCCAAGACCGTCGATAACGACCTTTTCGGCACGGATCACACGCCCGGCTTCGGCAGTGCCGCCCGCTACGTGGCCCTCTCCGTCAAACAGGCCGGAATGCTCGCCCGGGACATGAAGCACGTGGATCAGTTCGCGATCTTTCAGACGGTGGGACGCTCGGCGGGCTGGCTCCCGGCGTCGAGCGCCCTGGCCAAGTCGCAGGAAGATGATGCCCCGCACATCATCCTCATGCCCGAGCGCCCGTTCGACCGCCAGCGGTTTCTGGCCGACGTGAAGCGGTGCTACGACCGGTTTGGCTGGTCGAGCGTGGTCTGCGGCGAGGGGATCTGCTACGCGGACGGCAAGGCCGTGAGCGCATCCCAGGTCGCCGACAAGTTCGCCAACGTCGAGTTTGGGGCCATGGGCGGGACCAGTGCCGCGATGGTGCTCCACCGGATGATCGCCAACGAGTTCGGCTGGCGGGGCGAGTTTCAGGTCTGCGAGTCGCTCCAGATGTGCGCCGCCGACCGGACGAGCCAGACTGACCTGGAAGAAGCGTATGCCTGCGGCCGCCGGGCCGTGGAGCTGGCTTTGGAAGGCACCTCGGGGGTCATGGTGAGCATCGTCCGCGAGTCGAGCGATCCCTATCGCTGGACCCTCGGCACCGTCCCGCTGGCCGAGGTGGCCAGCGCCGCCAAGCCGATGCCGCCGGAATTCATCAATCCGGAAGGCAACTTCGTCACGCCCGCGTGCCTCGACTATCTCCGGCCGCTGGTCGGCCCGCTGCCCGGGTACGCGCGGCTCAAAAGAATCCTGGCGTGAAATGTGAGGGAGGATTTCCGGCCCATGAGTAAGAACCGCCGCGAAGAAGCAAGAAGAAGCAAGGACCGTCGTGTCGAAACGGGCGCGCTGGAAGTCGCGGGGAGCGCCGGCGTGCTCTCCCTGGAAACCCCCGTCTGGCGATTGCCGCTCACCGGCAAGGAACGCGGCGCCCTCCACGTACTCGGGGTCTCTACGGTCCGCGAGTTCCTGGATCTCGACGTGCGCAGGGTGTTGAAGGTCAGGAGATATGGAGCGGTAACGTACGCCCGCCTGAACGCCTCGCAAAAAGTACTGCGGGAAAAGCCCTTGCCTGACCGAGGCGACGACGACGCGGTCGCGTTGTTTTTGCGGACGAGCGTCGCCGAACTGGGACTCAGCGCGCGGGGACTCGGCGCCCTCGCAGGACTCCACATCGACACGGTCGCCGACTTTCTGAAGCTCGATCTTCGCGGTCGTCCGCCGATCAAAAACTGCGGCCCTGTTACCGTCCGGGAGCTTGCCGCTTTGCAGCAGAGTCTTCAGCAACGTGCGCCGAGCGATGTCCGCCCGGCCCTTCTCAAAGGTGATCCGGAGAAGGAGCGCGAAGGGCCCGAGCTTGCCGCCGCGAGGAGCCGGATTACGGCTTCGTCGTTGACGCTGCTGCCGCTGTTCTCGGGAGAACCACTGAGCGGCATCCGCGCCGACCAATTGCACGCCTCTTGCCGCCCGGATGTCCCTATCAGCCATTTCTGCCGCAGGACGGAGCGCGAGCAAGTCCTGACCGCCGCCGGCATCCGATCCCTCGGAGAACTCCTGCTCACCCCTCACGGCCGGTTGACAGGGCCGGGCAAGCTTACTACATCAGCCCTCATCTGGCTGCGGACCCTTGTCAAGGAGTTCCTGTGCGGACCGCCGCCGGATGTCCCGCGAAAAGTGGATTATTCCACGCCGGAGAAGTTCCTCGCCTCGCTGCTGGCGCCGGTGCTCAGCGACGAGCGGCAAAGGCGGGTTTTCCTCGAACGCAGCGGTTGGCGAGGACCTCGACCCACCTTGGCGGCGCTGGGCGAGGAGTACGGCGTATCGCGTGAAAGAATCAGGCAGATCGAGAAAAAAGCTCAGCGGAAGCTCGTGCAGTGGCGGGCCGGGATCGCCTTGGCTCCGCTGCACGATTTCGTCTGTTCGTTGCTTTCCGGGCATTCGCGGCCGCTGAGCATTGCGTTTATCTGCCAGCGTCTGCAGGATCAGCACAAATGGCCTCGGCCGATTAGGAGGCCAACGCTTAAGAAGTTGTTGCCCGCCTTTCCCGACCTGAAGTTGGTAGGAGAAGAGCATGTCGTCATCGCGAAAACCAATCCTTAAGGACAAGGCCCAGGCCCCGTTCTTCGTCGGTCTGGACCTTGGCGGCACGAACATCAAGGTGGGCGTGGTCGATGATCTCGGCCGCACCCTCGCCAACTCGTATCTGAAAGTCAAGACCGAGGTACACAAGGGCCCGGAAGACGCCTCCCGCCGCATGGGCGAGGCGACCCTCGAGTCGATCCGCCGCGCCGGACTCACCCCCAAGCAAGTCGCGGGCATCGGGCTGGGCTCGCCCGGGACCATGGACATCCCCGCCGGCAAGCTGGTCAAGCCGGCGAACCTCCCCGGCTGGGAGTACTTCCCCTTGCGCGACCGCGTGAGCCACCACTGCGCCATGCCGGTCACGTTTGCCAACGATGCCACCTCGGCCGCCTACGGAGAGTTCTGGATCGGCTCCGGAAAGGAGTTCCACAGCATGATCCTGCTGACCCTCGGCACGGGCATCGGCTGCGGGATCGTCATCGGCGATCTCTTGTTGGACGGCCAGCACAGCCACGGAGGCGAGTTCGGCCATTCGATCATCGACTGTGCCGAGGACGCCCGCGTGTGCGGCTGCGGCAAGCGCGGACATTACGAGGCCTACGGCAGCGCGACCGCGGTGATCAAGCGGACCCGCGAGGCCCTGCAATCCGGGCGCCGCAGCTCGCTCACCAAGGCAGTCAAGCAAGGGGCCGAGCTGACGCCGCTCCTGGTCGCCGAGCACGCCGAGGCCGGCGACAAACTCTCGCTGGAACTGATCCTCGAGACGGCCCGCTATATTGCCGTCGGGGCGGTCAACCTGATGCACACCATCGACCCCGACGCGATCCTCTTCGGCGGGGCCATGACCTTCGGCGGCAAGCGCAGCCCGCTGGGACGCCGCTTCTTGGACCGCATCAAGGAGGAGATCCGCAAGCGGGCCTACGAAGTGCCGGCCGAGAAGACAGTGATCGACTTCGCCACCCTCGGCGGCGACGCCGGCTACCTGGGCGCCGCGGGCATCGCCCGCATGGAGTATCGCAAGACGGCATAAACGACATAAGAATTCCCTTTGGGCGAGCCGATCTTCCTGGTAGACCACATCGATGCGGAGGGTCCGGTATGAGAAACGCGATCATCGCGGAAGTTGTGAAAAAAAAGCTCACACATCTTCCCGAAGACCTTCAACGGAAGGTGCTTCATTATGTGGACAGCCTGGCGGCCGCCCGTCCGCGCGGGGTCCCGGGGAAGGATCTCCTGCGGTTTGCGGGCGTAATCTCCAAGGAAGATGCGGAGGAAATGCGTTCTGCCATTGAGGCCGGGTGCGAGCAGGTGGACGGCCTCAAGACCGAAGCGTGGTGAGTGAAGATCAGGGTCACCATCGGCAACCCGGGCGCAAAGGCCCCCGCTCCGGATTACAATGCACCCGATGAGCGTCCCGGAAAAGAGCCCTGCCGAGCAACTGGCCACCCCCGTGCAGTTCGTCAAAGGGGTCGGCCCGCACCGCGCCGAGCTGCTGCACCGGCTGGGCCTGTATTACGCCAAGGACCTGCTGTTCCTCTTCCCCCGCGACTACGAGGACCTCACCGACCGCCGCAAGATCGCCGATTTGGAGGAGGGGAAGCTGCAATCCGTCCTCGGCACGGTCGAGGACGTGGACCTGCGCAACACCGGCACCGGCCGCTGCGTGCTCGGCGTGTTGGTCCGCGACGGCTCCGGCTACCTCCGCGGCGTCTGGTTCAATCAGCCCTACATGCGGGACCGCTTCAGCTTCGGGCAGCGGGTGATGCTCTCGGGCAAGCCGAAGATGGAGGGGCTGGCCTGGGAGATGGTCCATCCCCGAGTGGTCCACCTGGCCGAGGACGAAGAGGAGCCCGCTGCCGCCATCCTCCCCGTCTATCCGCTGACCGAGGGCCTCCAGCAGTGGGAACTCCGCCGCATCGTGCGCGACGCGCTCGATAGCCACGTCGGACTTCTGGACGAAGCCTTCCCGCAGATGTACCTGGAAGAGCATAACCTCCTGCCGCTTTGCCAGGCGCTCCCGGAGGTCCATTTTCCCACGAGCCGCGAGAGCCTCGACCGGGCCCGGCGCCGGTTCATTTATCAGGAGCTGTTCATCTTGCAGCTTGGGCTGGCCGTGAAGCGCCAGCAGCAGCGCACAGAGCGTCAGGCCCCGACGATGGAAGCCACCGCAAAGATCGACGCCCGCATCCGCCGGCTGTTTCCCTTTGAGCTCACCGCCTCGCAAGAGCAGGCCATCGCCGAAATCTCCGCCGACATGGCCCAGCAGGTCCCCATGAACCGGCTCCTGCAAGGCGACGTGGGAAGCGGCAAGACGATCGTGGCCGTTTACGCCATGCTCCTGGCCGTGGCCCACGGGTGCCAGGCCGTGCTCATGGCCCCCACCGAAGTCCTCGCCCGGCAGCACGCCCTCACCTTGGACCGACTGCTGGCGGCCAGCCACGTGCGCCGCGGGCTCCTGGTGGGCGGGCTCGCCCAGCGCGAGCGCAACGAGCTGCTCTTGAGGATCGCCGCCGGCGAGATCGACGTCCTGGTCGGCACCCACGCCGTGATCCAGGAGGGCGTGGTCTTCCGCAAGCTCGGCCTGGTCGTGATCGACGAGCAGCACAAGTTCGGCGTGCGCCAGCGGGCCACCTTGAAGCAGGCCGGGATCGACCCGCATTACCTGGTGATGACCGCCACGCCCATCCCGCGCACGGTCACCATGACGCTCTTCGGCGACCTGGAGGTCTCGACCCTTCGCGACATGCCCCCGGGCCGGCAGAAGGTCAACACGTACCAAGTGCCGGAGGCCGAGCGGCCTAAGTGGTGGGACTTCTTCTGCGAGAAGCTCCGCCAGGGGCGCCAGGGATACGTGATCGCGCCGCTGGTCGAAGAGTCCGACGCGATCCAAGCCGCCAGCCTGGAGACCGCGTACGAGTCGCTGGCCAACGGGCCGCTGGAGCCCTTCCGCCTGGGGCTGATCCACGGGCGCATGGGCCCCGAAGAGAAGGACGCCGCCATGGACCGCTTCCGCCGCGGCGAGACTCAAGTGCTGGTCTCGACCTCGGTGGTCGAGGTGGGCGTGGATGTGCCCAATGCCACGCTGATGACCATCGAAGGGGGCGAGCGCTTCGGCCTGGCCCAATTGCACCAGCTCCGCGGGCGCGTGAGCCGCGGGACATTTCCCGGTTTCTGCGGCGTGTTTGCCGACCCGCAGACCGACGAGGCCGGCCAGCGACTCAAGGCATTCATTAGCACGACCGACGGCTTCCGGCTGGCGGAGATCGACTTCCAACTCCGTGGGCCCGGCGAACTCTTCGGCACGCGGCAGCACGGCCTGCCGCCGTTCCGCATTGCCGACCTATTGCGCGACTCCGAAATCCTCGACGAGGCCCGCCGCGACGCCCAATCGCTCGTGGCAACCGATCCGGGCCTTTCGCAGCCCGACCACGCCCGGCTGCGCCGGCTGGTCCTGACGCGCTACGGCCAAGCGCTGGAGTTGGCGGACGTGGGGTAATCACACCTCGTGTAGCACAGCCGCCCCCGGCTGTGCAGGTGTAGGGGAGAACGAAGTCCCACCGTCTACCGGTATGCCAGCAATTCGACGACCGTCAGACTCACGTCCTTCGCAATCTGGCGGAGTAGGATCGGCGATAGGTCGCGGCCCGGATGAAACGGCACCGTAGTACCCCTGCCGTCGGGATGCCGGTATTGCTTGTGCGATCCGCGTTGCCGCACCTCCGCGAAACCGAGTCGCTCCAGAATCGCCGCCACTTCGCGAGGTTTCAGGACCGGCACGTTTGCCATGCTTAGCCCACGACGACGCTCTGGGTCCCAACAAACTCGGCCTCCAACTTCGGCTCCCCATCCTCGAGGAGCATCTCGATCACCTCGCGGAGATTCGCGTTCAGCTCGTCGAGGGTTTCCGCCTGCGAATGGGCGCCGGGAAAACCGGGAATGTAGCCCACGTACAGGCCCGTGTCCGGGCAGCGCTCAATCACCGCGGTGAAGACCTTCATGGACTGTAATCCCTCGTCTAAAGGCCGAGTGCCCTACTGAGAAGCCTATCCTGCGGCAGTCTCCGCGTCAACCCAACGGACGGTCGGTGGCTGCGCCGCCGCCCGGGTCACTGGGCGACGCAAGGGCTTTTGCCGCGGCCTCGGGCAACTCGACAGCCACGAAGCAGCCAGCCGCGTACAGGTAGTCTTCCCCCGACTCGTCAACCACGCGGAGATACCCGTCCCGGGCAGCGGTTTCGTCCGGCAGGACTTGATACACCTTGCGCGGCTCCAAGTCCTCGCAGCCCTCGTTACGAATACACAGGACAAATGTCGATTTCATGTGCCGTCGCGTCAAAAACTTTCAATCCAAACAAGGCAAGGTCTTGTCTCTCCGCGACCTTGCGGCTAATCGAAGAGATCACGTTGACCGCTGGAGTCTTTCTTGACGGCTTGACGCCAGAACTTGAGTCCCAGCTTGTGTCTCGACGCATAAATAAGCTTGTAGAGCGGCCTTCCCGCATCTTCAATGCTCTTGTCGTCGAACTCGCAGTACTGCAAATGACGTTGGAGCTGCGACTTGTAGATCTCAGCGAACAGCCACCGCTTGTGGACGCCGGACGCAACAGCGAGCCCGTCAAGCCTTTCCCGCCAGCGTGAGTCGGGCCCCAGGAATTCGTCAAGCTTGGAGTGTGGGTCGTGACGATACACGTGCTCGACGATTTCTCTAATAAGTTCGTTGCAGTCGCCGAGGAACAATCTACACCGATCCCGTGCCGATGTTCTATCCAGCCGAGCCATGCAAGCCTCCGCATGCACGGGATCCTTCTCACAGACGATAATCTTGCTAAATGGCTTGACGGCGTTGGCGGCGATAAGTGCTGAACCAGGGAATCGCCTCTGCGTACCCCGTAACGTACAAATCCCCGACCCCGCAAACAAGTCAACGTATGCTAAGCCACCTGGCCAGCTCGGATTGCCCACCATCGCTGTCGTGGTAATATCGATGTACCGATGCCAAAACCGAAGTTTGTCAAGCGTCCAATGACCAGCTTCATCCCACGTCGGGAGGCGGTCGTCCTCTGCCACTGAATCGCAGAGGTCATGCCACCGATCTCTCGGCATACTGCACCTCCGCCGGGTCCGGCATACCGTCCCACGCGCGACCGTCGAGCTCTCTCCCCGCCTTTGACTTGCACACCCCGCCCCATTGCTTGAAGAAGAACGGCACGCCTTGGCTAAGGCACCGGTCGCGGATCTGGAGGACCCAACTTGCCTCGATCCTGCGGGCCCCAGGTCCCGATTCACCGCCCACGATCACCCAGTGGATGCCGTCGAGCGGCAGGTTTGGGATCGGGCCCAGCAGCGGCTCCAGAGACAGAAAGCGGACGTGGGCCGGGATTTGGGTGAGGAGGTTCACCCGGTGGACCAGCGCGGCGCTCTCAACCGTCGTCCCCATCCAGACGTTCTTTGGCCAGGGCAGATCGGACGCGAGTTGCAGGGCGCGCTCCGGACGCTTGGTCAAGACCTGAAACGTGTGCCAAGAGGCCCGCTCCATCACGGCGAAACACCGGGCGATGAACTCCGCCGGAACGTCCTTGTGGAAGAGGTCGCTCATCGAGTTGACGAAGATCATTCGCGGCCGCCGCCAGCGGAGCGGCAATCCCACAACGTCGGCCTGCAACGTCACGCGGAACCCGTTGCGGTATCGCGTCTGGCCCATGGCTTGAAGCCGCTTGGCCATGCGCTCCGCATAGCAATGGGCACATCCCGGGCTGATCTTGGTGCAGCCCGTCACTGGGTTCCAAGTAGACTCGGTCCATTCGATGGAAGACGCTTGCGCCATGGATCTCCCCCGTTAGATGGGTCTAAAGCGGGAGGAGAGTACCCACAATTCGGCTCCGTCACAAGATCGATCGCGGGTCCATGCAGCCGGGGCCTCTCCGCGCCGAACGCCACACGCAGGGAATCATGTACGCCAGTATATTATCTCTCCTCGGCCGTGTCAATCGTGCGCCCTCTGGACTCTTCCGATTTCCAGTCGTCCGCCGAGAAAGGGGCGTCACGACGCCTCCTAGACCGAAGCCACCGCTGGGAAGTCGAATACGGGGGCTTCTACGACGCGGGTTGGGGCTTGATTCTCCCAGACGATCTTCTGGAGCCGCTCGACCGTCTGTGGAGCGAAGAACCGCTCGCCGGTCCGCAGGGACACGCGGGCAGGCACATGCTCGACGATCACGAACCGGCCGCCGACTTCCAGGATGTGCGTCACCTCTTCCTCCACAAACGCCTCTTCCGACTCGGCGCTGCTCACGGTCGGTCCTCCGATATGAATCATGGTAGCCTTCAGCGACCACCAAGGCAACCGCCGGTTGGTCACGCCGTGACTTCCCACTCTTTTCCTTGCCGGCGCACCGGGCGGTAGAGCGTGTCGCGCTCGATGGGCTGGCGCCCGGTTTCGAGGATCAGGGAGCGGAGCTCGTCGATGGAGAGGATTTCCGGGGCCTCGGAGCCGGCCTCGTGGTGGATCTTCTCGTGGCGCACCGTGCCGTCGAGGTCGTCGGCCCCGTAGCAGAGGGCGACTTGGGCCGTGCCGACGCCGAGCGAGATCCAATAGGCCTTGACGTGATCGAAGTTGTCCAGGAAGAGGCGGCTAATCGCCATCACGCGGAGGTCTTCCGCGGCCGTGGGGCGGCGATGGACAAGATGGCTGAGCTGCGTCCCGTCGGGATGGAAGGCCAAGGGGATGAACGCCTGAAACCCGCCGGTCTGGTCCTGAAGCTCGCGGAGCCGCACCAGGTGATCGATGCGATGGGTTGCGGTCTCCACGTGGCCGTAGAGCATCGTGGCGTTGCTGCGCAGCCCAAGCTCGTGGGCCGTGCGATGGACGGCAAGCCAAGTGTCGCCGTCGGCTTTCAGCGGGGCGATCTGGCGGCGGACCTCGGGGTGGAATATCTCGGCCCCGCCGCCGGGCAGACTCCCGAGCCCCGCCGCGATCATCTGTTCAAGCACGCTGCGGATCGACAGCCCGGTCAACTGAGCCAACCATGCGACCTCCACGGCCGTCCAGGCCTTCAAGTGGAGGCGCGGAAAGGCCGCATGGAGAGTGTTGAGGATGTCGAGATACCAGTCAAGGCCCTTTTGCGGGTGGACGCCGCCAACGAGGTGCAGCTCGGTGGCGCCGCTTTCGGCTGCTTCCTGGCCGCGCTGGAGGATCTCCTCCCGGCTCATCACGTAGGCCGCCGGATCGTCCGGGTCGCGGCTATAGGCACAGAGCGGGCAGCGGAAGCGGCAGACGTTGGTGGGATTCAGGTGGGCATTGACGTTGTAGTAGGCCGCATCGCCGTGCTTGCGGCGCGAGACCCGGTCGGCCAGCTCCCCGAGTTCGTGGAAATCGACTTGCGGATCGAAGAGGGCCTCGCCTTCGGCGGGGCTAAGCCGCTCAGCGGCTTCGACCTTCCGGCGTACGGAATCGCGGATCTCGGTCATGGCAGGGGCTATCGGCTTTCAGCTATCAGCTATCAGCCTTCAGCATTCGGTTTTGTACGATCAGGGCTGCGTACCCTTTGAAGGAGAACTGATGGGCTTTCTCCCACACCTTCAACTTGCGGAAATCCCTCATTCCTCGGTCCCCCTCCATGCTGATAGCTGACGGTTGATAGCTGAAAGCTGATAGCTGACGGCTGATAGCCGACACCTATACTAGCACATCGATCGTCCCCACACAAAGCAGCCCGACGCTCACCACCGCGTTGACCTGAAAGAACGCGCGGTTGACGCGGCTCAGATCGTCCGGGCTGACGAGCCGGTGCTCGTAGATCAGCAGCGCAGCGATCAGGACGACGCCGCTGAGGTAGATGACGCGGAAGTGAGGATAGACCAGCGGCAACAGCGCGAGCAAGACGACCATCCCCGCATGGCAGAGCGCAGCCAGCCTTAGCGCGGCGGCCACGCCCCATCGGGCCGGGGCACTGAAGAGCTTCATCTTCACGTCGAAATCGACGTCCTGGCAGGCGTAGATGATGTCGAAGCCGGCCACCCAGAGGACCACGGCGCCGCCGAGCACCAGCGGCGCCCAGGCGACCTCCGCGCGCAACGCGACCCACGCCGCCACCGGCGCAAGCGCCAGGGCAGTCCCCAGCCAGAAATGGGATAGGAGCGTGAACCGCTTGGTGAAGCTGTATGCGAACAGAAACAGGAGCACCGGCACCGCGGCATAAAGCGGGATCAAGTTGCGCGGCAGAAACAAGAGCGTCCCGGCCACAAAGCCCAGCGAGCAAACCACGGTAAAGGCCACCACGCTGCCCACGCTGAGCACTCCCGTGGGCAAGTGGCGCTCTTTCGTCCGCGGATTGAGGGCGTCCAGGCGCCGGTCGGCCAGCCGGTTGAAGGACATGGCCGCGCTTCGGGCGAAGACCATGCACACGAGAATCCCGGCCAGCTCTTGCCAGCGGAACGCAAGCGGCGGGTCGCTCCGGGCGTTGGCCGCCCAGGCCATCACCGCGGCCAAGAGGGCAAACGGCAGCGCAAAGAGGGTGTGGCTGAAGCGGATCATCTCCAGGAGCTGGCGGATGCGCCTCAGCACGTTTGGCTAACTCCCCCAGCGGCGGATCAGGGCATTGGCGATCCCCAACTGGTCGCAGATCCGGGCAACCACGAAATCCACGAGGTCCTGGATCGAGGTCGCGCCGTGATAGAAGCCGGGCATGGCCGGCAGGACGACGGCCCCGGCCTCGGCCGCCCGCCGCATGTTCTCCAGGTGGACGATCGACAGGGGCGTCTCGCGGGGAACGAGGATCAGCTTGCGCCGCTCCTTGAGGTGGACTTCGGCCGCGCGGTGGATCAGGTTGCTGCTGGTGCCCTGGACGATCGCGCTGAGCGTGCCGGCCGAGCAGGGACAGATCGCCATCCCCTCGGTCAGGAACGACCCGCTGGCGATCGGGGCCATGTAGTCGCGGTAATGGTGGTAGTGGATCGCGCCCGGCTCGCCGCTGGCCACGGAGAGCACGTTGCTCGACTCGGTGGAAATCCCCGCCCCGGCGCGGATCTGCTGGAGCTTGGGGTCCTGGAAACCGGGGCCGGGCAAGAGCACCGACGGCTGGAAATGATCCAGGTCGATCGCAAGATCGAGTTCCTGCTTGAGGACCTGCGCGGCGGCGGAGCTGATCGTCAGTTGGACGTCGCAGCCGGCGGCAACGAGGACCTCCAGCAGCCGGATGGCATAGGTCGCCCCGCTGGCGCCGGTGACGGCGAGAACGATGTTGCGTTTCATGGTTTCTTCACAACAAGACGCGCCGCGCAAGCGCGGCGGCTAAACGGGAAGTTTCACTCCCACGTAAACGGCCGCGATGCCGAACGTCAACGGAAAACAACGAACCTCGCCCAGCCCGGCCTGCTCCATTTTGCGCACGAGAACCTCGCGCGGCAAAAACTCCCCCACGCTGGCCGGAAGGTAATTGTAAGCTCCCCGGCGATTGCGGGCCAATCCCTGGCCGATCCGCGGCAACACCCGGCGGAAATACCACCCGTAGATCGCCCGCAGCGGCCAGATGCGCGGCAGCGAGAACTCCAGGACCGCGACGCGCCCGCCTGGCCGGCACACCCGGGCCATCTCGCGGAGGCCCCGGTCCGGGTCAACGAGGTTTCGCAGCCCGAAGGCGATCGAGACCACCTGGAAGTGGTCGTCGGCAAAGGGCAGGCAGAGGGCATCGGCCTCCAGGAACGTGACTTCGCCCGCGGCGCCGGCCAGCCGGGCCTTGTCTTGAGCCAGCCGGAGCATGGGGCGGCAGAAATCGACTCCCACGACCGGCGCCTTCCCGTGCCGCGAACGCCAGTAGGCCAGGGCCAAGTCCCCGGTCCCGGTACACACGTCCAACACCGGGCCATCGCCCGCTGCCGGCGCGAGATGCACGGTGCGCCGGCGCCACCGGCGGTCAATCCCTGCCGAGAGCAAGTGGTTCAGCAGGTCATAGCGCGGGGCGATCTCGCCGAACATCGCGCGGATCCGCTCCGGGGATTTGTCAACACCCATGGCTGAAACGCTCATAGTTCAACCGCAGAGGACGCCAGGAGTTCAACCGCAGAGGACGCAGAGGAACGCAGAGGAAAGGGGAGAAAATGAGTGACGTTGCGCCTATTCTTTCTTCTCTTCCAATTCCTCCGCGTTCCTCCGCGTCCTCTGCGGTTAGTCATCCGTATTAGACGCCGCCGCCCAGACCGTACTCCGGCCAGCGGTCTTCCACGAGGCGGCGGATCTCGCGGCTTGGTTGAATCGGACGGACCGCCTCGGCCGTGGACTCGCCGCGGAGCTTCCTGGTGGCATCGACGGCCATGCGGCGGCCGAGCTGGTCCGGAGCGCTAGCCGGGTCCCAGGGGTCCGGCGGGCCTTGTTGGAAGAACACGTCGCGTTCGGGGTCAGCATGAAGGGCCACGGCCGCACCCACCGCCGCCGCATCCGCCACCGGGATCTCCTCGTCCACGATCACCAGGAACTTGACAAACATCATCTGCCGCAGGCCCCAAAGCGCCGAGGCCACGCGCCGCGCCTGGCCGACGTATTGCTTCCGGACCGCAACAACGGACCAGTGCCGGGCCGCGCCGAAGACCGGAAAGTCGTAGGCCACCAGCTCTGGCACGGCCAAACGGACCAGCGGGAGCACGATCTGCTGGATCGTCCTGGCGATGGCGACCTCTTCGTTGGGCGGATAGCCGCGCACGAGCGCAGGGTAGATCGGATTGGAGCGGTGCGTCCACGCCGTCACGTGCATCACCGGCGACGGCGGACCCGGTACGAGCACGCCGTTGGGCAGGGCCACGAGCCCGAAGTCAACCGGCGGCTCCTCGGGGTCGATGAATCCCTCCAGCACCATCTCCGCGTCGGTTGGAACAACCAGAGGGACGCTCCGACAAGGGACCAGCTCGATGGGCTTGTCTCGCAGCAGGCCGGCCAGGGCAAAGGCATCGGCATCGGGCGGCAGCGGCGCCATCGACGCCAAGAGCGCTGCCGCATGACCGCCCAGCACGGCCGCCACCGGCATCTTCGCCTTGCGGAGCCGATAGCCGGCCAGCAGCCTCACGGGATCCTCGTGCGGGTACCAGCAGACGGCCAGCCGATTCCGGTGCAGCACTCGGAGATCGTAGCGCCCGGCGTGCTGGTGACCGGTCTCGGCGTCGGCCAGGATGATCTGGCCGGCGGTGATCGTGGGGCCGCGCTCGTCGGCACACGCGCGCAGGGCCGGCATCTCGGCCAGACTGACGTCCTCGCCGAGGCGCACGACCTGCTGGCAAGCTCCGGTCTTGACCTGCTTTGGGGGCAGCTTGCGGAGCGCCCCGCGGCTCGCCGAGGACTTGATCTTGTCGAACCACCCCTCGGGTTCTGGGGGCGCGGCCGCATCGGCGACCCGCTGGCGAAGCTCCTGAAGGGATGGGACTCCGAGGGCAAGGCAAATCCGCCGCTCGCTCCCGAGGAGATTGGTCAGCACCGGGTGGCGGGCCCCTTCGACATCCCCAAACAGTAGGGCAGGCCCATTGCGTTGGGCGATCCGGCGAGAGACCTCCGCAACCTCGTGCTCGGCATCGACCCTCGCCTCGACGCGCACCAATTCGCCCAGTTCCTCCAATTTCTCAAGAAGCTCGGCGAGACATTGGTACGGCATGGCAACCATTGTAAGGAGTGTGAGCTGCCGGAGGGAGGGCGTAGAATGGGCCGTCAGGTATCAGCCGTCAGAGACTGTGAGTCTTTCGGAAAAACAAGAAAACTCTCTCGTCCGTCGGGAGT
>CAYGZI010000023.1:0-19624 GCA_964354245.1 uncultured Planctomycetaceae bacterium | reverse complement strand
CGCAGTCGGCCCCCGCCGGTCGGAGACCGGGGGCTCCGCCCCCGGCTCCGCCGGCCACCCCCCTGGGCGGCCAGGTGCCGCTCATCGTCGCGTACTACACCACCGGCACGCCCTACGAGGTCGAGGCCAAGCTGCTGCGCATCTCGCTCGACGGGTTGGATCTGCCGGCCGAGGTGGTGGGCGTCCCCAACCTGGGCACCTGGCAGAAGAACACGCAGTTCAAGGCGCACTTCCTGAAGCAGCGGCTGCTCTCGCATCCGGGCCGCGCGCTGCTCTACGTGGACGTTGACGCCATCGTGGTTCGGCCCCCGCTGCCGCCGGCGGTAGAGTGCGACGTGGCGGCGAATCATCCCTACGGGCGCCACGAGCTCAACAGCGGGTGCCTCTACCTGGCCAACACGCCCAAGTGCCTCGAGCTCATGGACCGCTGGCTGGCCTTGAACGAGAAGTACCCCGACAAGCTGCCCGACGGCCGCGACGCCTGGGACCAGCGCACGCTGGAGATGGCCATCCGCGAGACGCCCGGCTGCCGGTTCGCCGAGCTGCCCGACGAATACGACTGGATCCCCGGGATCACCGCTAGGCAGCGTCCGGGCCTGAACCCCACCATCATTATGACCCGCGGCGCCTACCGGCTCAAGAGCCAGATCGACGAGCAGCCCGGCGACGTGGTCCCCTGGGTGGTCTTCCCCTCGGTCAATCCCGAGCGCGCGGCGCGCTGCGCCCGCGCGTGGCACGACTGGAATTACCGGGTGGCCGTCCTCATCGAAAAGAGCCGGGCCACCGACGCCGAGGCCGAGGCCATCGGGGCCGACAAGCTGCTCCGCTCCGACGAGTGGCGGGGCTTCCCCCACGCGGCCAACCTGCTTTGCCACGCGGTCGACGGCCCGGTGGTGGTGGTCATCGGCGACGACATCACCCCGCACCCGCAGGAGAGCGGGCCGGTCCTGGCCCGGCGGTTCCTGAAGCGCTTCCCCGACACGTTCGGCGTGATGCAGCCGACCGGCGACGTGTGGGGCGGGTTCGCCCAGGCCTGCATCTCGCCCTGGATCGGCCGCGCGTTCATCGACCAGGCCTACGGCGGCCGGGGCCCCTACTGGGAGGAGTACTTCCACTTCTTCTGCGACCAGGAGCTCCAGGAGGTGGCCGCCAAGTTGGGGGTCTTCGAGCAGGTGCCGGACATCATCCAGTACCACGACCACTGGGAGCGCCGGGGCGTGAAGCGCCCGGAGCACTTACGCGCGGCCAACGAGCAGTGGGAGGCCTGCCGCGACATCTTCCTCAAGCGCCAGGGGGCCGGGTTCCCGGGGCACGAACCACTCGCCGTCTCCCCGCGTCCCCGCGTCCCCGCGTCTCCGCGTCGCCGGAAGGAAGTCTCCAGTGCCAGCTGACGACTCCGCGGCCCTCCGGTGGCTCTGGGATCGCTTTGGCGGGGCGACCGGCTACCTGGTGGACGTCGGGGCCTACGACGGCGCCCATGGCAGCCTGAGCCATCGGCTGCTCCACGTGGCCGGCTGGTCGGGCCTGCTGGTCGAGCCGTTGCCGGAGGCCTTCGCGGCCCTGCGCGTGCGCTATGCGGGCCAGGCCCGGGTGCACTGCGCAGAGGCCGCGGCCAGCGACCACGACGGCCGGGCACTGCTGCATCCGTTCCAGACGGTGAGCACCATCGAGCCGGAGTGGGCGGCCGCCTGCGCCCGGCACTGGGGCCACGTCCGGTACGGCGAGCCCATCGAGGTCCGGCGGGCCACGCTGCGCACGCTGCTCCGGGAGGCCGGGGCGCCCGCCCGCGTGGACCTGCTCAAGATCGACGCCGAGGGCCACGACTACGAGGTGCTGCGCGGCATGGACTGGGACCGCCAGGTCCCGGTCGTGGTGGTCGAGTGCCCCAACATGCTGACCCAGCCGGTGGGCCCGGGCCTCTGGGCGCCGGACCCCGAGGTGGTCCGGTTCCTGACCGACCTGGGCTACCGCCAGGCGCTGGTCACCGAGGGGCCCAACGCGATCTTCGAGAGGGCCGCGGCGTGAGCTGGATCGACGGCCTGTCCCTGGTGTCGGTGGAGCTCTCCAACGTCTGCCCCTACGCCGCCAGGCATCCGCTCTGTCCGCTGCACGACTCGACCGAGGCGCCGCACTGGATGCCCGAATGGATGGTCCTGCACGTCTTCAAGGAGCTCGGGGCCGAGGGCTACCAGGGCAACATCCTGCTGCAGCAGTACAACGAGCCGCTGGCCGACCCGCGGCTGTTCCACTTCCTGGACCGGCTCCGCGACCTGTGCCCCGGTGCCCGCGTCCACATGTGGGTCAGTTCCTGGCTGCTCACCGACGCGCTGGTCGAGGACCTGGCCCATCATGGGGTGGCCTTCCTGGGGATCAACCGCTACGACGCGCAAGAGCGGAAGCGCGAGTTCAAGTCGCCCCACTCGTCGATGGCCATCGAGCTCCGCGACGGCGGGCATGACGACCGCCGCGGCATCTACACGCGCGAGCCGCGGTTTACCGGCACGCCGTTCTGCGGCCTGCCCCAGCGCGAGCTGGTCATCCACCACACCGGCGCCGTCGGGCTGTGCTGCTTCGACTGGCAGCGCTCGCTGGTCTTCGGCTATCTGGGCAGCCAGTCGCTTTCGTCCATCGTGGCCGGCGAGAAGCGGCAGGAGTTCCTGGCCCGGAGCGCCAAGTACGGCCGGCAGCAGCATATCTGCGAGCGGTGCGCGCACCTCTTGGAGGCCCCGCGGCCATGAATTACCGCGACGCCTGGCAAGCTGACTGGATCGACTGCAACCGGTTCGCCGGCGTGGCGGGCTCGCCGCCCCGCAGCGAGGAGGTCCAGAACAGCGGTTGGCTGCGCTACTGCCGCACCGACCACGTGGTCACCGAGGCCAACCTGCGCCGGCTGGCCCAGGGCCGGCCCTGCGTGCTGATCAGCCACGCCAGCGACGCGCCGGTCACCCTCGACATGGTCCGGCGGCTGCCGGCCAACGTGCTCAAGTGGTTCGCCTGCCACGTCGAGTGCGAGGATCCCCGGGTCGAGTGCCTCCCGGTGGGGTTCATCTACAGCGCCGACGTGCTCGGCTGGCTGGTGGCGCAGGCCCAGGCCGGCCGGCCGGCGACCCGCGGGCTGCTGTACATGAACCACACGCGCAGCCACCCCAACTACCACGGCTGCCGCGACGGCATCTGGGAACAGTTCGAGGGCAAGCCCTGGGTCACCGCCCAGGAGCGCCTGCCCTTCGCGGAGTTCTTCGCGCAAATGGCCGCGCACGACTACGTGCTTTCGCCCCCCGGGTGCGGGCCCGACTGCCACCGGCACTGGGAGGCCATGGCCCTGGGCGTCATCCCGGTGGTCCTGCGCTCGCTCTGCTGCAAGCCGCTGGAGGGGATGCCCGCCCTGGTGGTCGACTCCTGGGCCGAGGTCACCGAGGCCCGACTGCAGGCGGCGCTGCCCGACCTGCACGCGCGGTTCGACTCGGAGGCCATGCGCAAGCTGACCCTCACGTACTGGCGCGATCGCATCCTGGCGGTGCTGCCATGAAGCTGATCTCCTACTGCCTCTACGGCAACCGCCCGATGTACCTGCGCGGCGCGGTGGAGAATGCCCGCCTGGCGCCGGTCATCTATCCGGGCTGGAAGGTGCGGGTCTACTGCGAGAACGACACGCCCGCCGACGTGGTGGCCGAGCTCGAAGGCTTGGGCTGCCAGATCCGGCGCATGGGCCGCAGCATCGAGCACTCCGGGATGATCTGGCGGGTGCTCCCCGCCTGGGAGCCGGGGATCTCGCGCGTCATCTTCCGCGACACCGACAGCCGCTTGAATGTCCGCGAGGCCGCCGCGGTGGCCGAGTGGATCGCCTCCGGCTTCGCCGCGCATTCGATACTCGACCATCCGCACCACGCCAACTGCGTGCTGATGTGCGGGACGTGGGGCGTCCTGGGCGGGCTGCTGCCCGGCTGGCTGATGCCCCGGTTCGTCGAGCACTACAGCTCCTGTGTGCAGCGGGCCGACGACACCGCCATCGTGGCCCGCGAGATTTTCCCGCATATCCGCGGCAGCCTGCTCACCCATGCGAGCGTGGTCCCGACGGTGGCGCTGGACTGGCCCGCGCGCCCGTTCCCCGCGCACGAGCCCTGGGCTGGCTTCGTGGGCCAGCAGATCGACGACGCCGGCCAGCCAATGTGGGCCGGGCTTCCACCCGCTGTCCGCTCCGGCGGGGAGGTGGCCGCGTGAGAGTCCTGATTACCGGTGGCGCGGGCTTCATCGGCTCGCACCTGGCGGAAGCGTTCCTTGCGCGCGGGGCGGCCGTCACCGTGCTTGACGCCTCCGCGGCCGGGAAGGTCGCGCACTTGCTGACCGACCGCAGCTTCGATTTCGTCCAGGGCTCAGTGCTCGATCGGAAGACGGTTGACGAGCTGGTTGCCCGTGCCGACCTGGTCTACCACCTGGCCGCGGTGGTCGGGGTGGAGCACTACGTCACCGACCCGCTGCGCGTGCTGGACGTCAATATCGACGGCACGCGCAACGTCTTCTCCGCCTGCCTCAAGCATGGCCGCCGCGTGGTATTCTCCTCCACGTCGGAGGTCTACGGCAAGAGCCACGCTTGGCCTTTCGAGGAATACGGCGACCGCCTGCTGGGGCCAACAAGCTGCGACCGCTGGAGCTACTCCACGTCAAAGGCCATCGGCGAGCACTACGCTTTTTCCTACGCCAAGCAGGGGCTCAAGGCGACGATCATCCGCTACTTCAACGTCTACGGCCCGCGCCTGGATTCTGACGAGCACGGCCGGGTGCTGGCCATCTGGCTGGGCCAGCTCCGCCGGGGCGAGCCGCTCACGGTCCACGGCGACGGCAGCCAGACGCGGTGCCTCACCTACGTGGACGACGCGATCCGCGCGACGGTGGCCGCCGGGGTGCTCAGCTCGGCCGCCGGCGGGATCTTCAACATCGGCAACGACCGCGAGGTCTCCATGCTGGAGCTGGTCGAGGCCGTGCGCGAGGCCTGGGGCGAGCCGACCAGCCCGATCACGTTCGTCCCGCACGCCGAGGTCTACGGCCCGAGCTACGAGGACATCCCGCGCCGGGTGCCCGACGTTACCCGGATGCGCGACGTCCTGGGCGTCAGCGCCGACGTGAGTCTCGCCGATGGTCTGCGGCGCACCGTGGAGTGGTATCGGGCGACGATGCGAGATGCGAGATGCGAGATGCGAGATGAACAACTTCCATCCCGCATCCCGGATCCCGTATCCCGCATCGAGGGAGGGCACTCATGCCCGACCTGACCGAGCGCATGGCCGACTACTGGCAGCAGGTCCACGTCCGCGGGGGGCTGGCCGAGGTGCGGGCGGCGCTCACGGGCGCGCACCTGGCCGACCACGTCGATTTCCTGAAGGTCGCCGAGATGGTCGTCCCCGGCAAGCGCGTGCTCTGCATCGGCGTGGGCCTGGGCGGCTGGGTCTGGGAGCTGGCGCAGCTGGGCGTCCGGGTGTCAGTCCTGGACGTCTGCCCGGCGGCGATCGGCAAGGTGAAGAGCTTCGCCAAGGGCTACCTGCCCGACGATCCCATGCCGGCCGGCGAGTTCGACCTGGCCCTCTCGCACTGGGTCACGCCGCACATGACCGAGCCGGCGCTGGCCGCGCAGTTCCGCCAGGTGGTCCCGGCCATGGCGGAGGGCGGGATCTTCGCCCTCCAGTTCTGCGAGCCCTTGGGCTGGAAGAAGCCCCACGACCCGCAGCTCCGCGGCATGGACGAGGACAAGCGGCACCAGTACGCGCGCTCGCTGTTCACCCGCGGCGAGCTGGCCACCATGGCCGAGGCCGCCGGCGGCCGGGTGCTGCGCTTCCCCGTCGAGCTGGACGTGCCCAGCCACTCGATGAAGGTCTGCGCGGCGCATATCGGGAGGACGCCGTGATCTCCGAAATCCGGCCGCCGAATCCTGCCTTTGCGAAGGCCGGCCAGGCCGCGCTCCAGGCCATGATCTCGCTGGCCCGCAACCCAGCCACGGCCGACGAGCGGGTCTCCGACCGCGCCACCGAGATCGGCCGCGCGGCCCTGGCGGCACTCACGCCCGAGCGCTGCGTCCTGGAGTGCCCCTTCTGCTCCGCGATGGTCTCCGAGCAGCGCACGCTCACCAGCTGCTGGCTGGGCCTGCGGCCGGTGGCCATGCGCCGCTGCCCGCTGCATCCGGTGGCCGTCAACAGGGCGACGGGGGGAGTGGGCGAGGGGGAGAGTGGGGGAAACAACGGCGCAGAGGTTGTGTCACCCCCTCACCCCGTCACCCCCTCACCCCCTCGCAAGGAGTCCGTCCATGGCTAACTGGTCCACCGACGCCGACCTGGTCGCCGCGGATCCCCGCGTTTTGGAGTGCTTCCCCAAGGAGCGCGCCGAGCTGGTCCGGGCGACCGACGGCGCGACCAACGCGGCGGGCACGGGGGTCTCCTCGGCCACCATCGGCAGCGGGTTCCTGACCGCGCTGGTCGCTGCGAACCACTACCTCGAGGTCTTCGTGGGCGAGTACCAGGGCTTCTACCGCCTGGGCACGGTGGTGGCGGCGCTGGCCACTGCGGACCGGGTGATCGGGGCGTCCTTGACGGGGCTCTCCATCCGGGTGCGGACGTTCGACACCGAGCACTCTGAGGCGCACCAGCACTACCTCGACGCGATCCTGGTCAAGCTGGGCTCCTCCGAGGACGGGGGCACCGACGACGAGGTGTTCGACGAGTCGGAGATCCACGCCCGCAGCCTGCGCGCGCTCCGCGACCTCTGCGTCGCCCGGGTGCTCGGCCGGGTCTTCCGCGCCGCGGCGCCCTCGAAGGACAGCGTTTACTGGTCCCTCGCGGACAAGTGGGAGTTCATCGAGAAGGGGCTGATCGTCGGCCTGGACAAGATCGAGATGGACACCGACGCCGACACCGATGTCGACGAGGAGCAGGTCCTGGGGTGGGGCAGCGTGGAGGCTAGAATTTCATGATGCGCGCTGGGTGGCGCGCGGCCACTTTCGTTTCCCCCTCTCCCGCGGCGGGGAGAGGGCGGGGGGTGAGGGTTCCACGCCGTTCGGAGGGGTGTGCCCATGCGTAGAGTCTACTTGCCCCTGTGGCTGGTGTTCCTGCTGGCCGCCGGGTGCAACGGCAAGCCGCCGGTCGAGGTGGCGCCGGTCACGGTGTCCGACCCGGCCGCGGTCAAGCTGGTCATCGCCTATGACGGGTTGAAGCCGGCGCACAAGTTGCAGGTCGGCACGCTGGTCGGGAAGCTCCAGCGGCAACAGGAGCGCGAGGAGTGGTGGGCCGCGCGACTGCGGGCCTTCGGGATCGCCTCGTTGCTGGCCGGGGTGCTGGCGCTTCTTGGCCGCGGGGTGTCCACCTTCGGCTGGTCCTGGGGCATTCCGGGGGCGGTCCTGTCCTGGGCGGCCAAGTTCGTTCCGCTGCGGTGGGGGCTGTACGCGGTGGTGGCCGGGGCCGCGGGCATCTGCGCGGCCATCTGGATTGACCCGCTCTTCGAGTTTCTTCGATGGACCTGCATCGTGGCCGGCGGACTGGTGGCCGGAGTGGTGACCTGGGAGCTGGCCTGCATCTACTACACCGGCAAGTTGGACAGACCGGGCGACGGCGAGAAGCCGAAGGCGAAGGGCTGACCATGGCCTCCGAACCGCAGACCGTCCGCGACTGTGCCGCGCTCCGGCAGGCGTGCCGCGATGCCATCTTCGAGAAGATGGACGAGCAGCATGGCGAGACGCTGGATGCCATCTCCGACATCCGCGTGAAGATCGCGGAGCGGAACGGGCGCGACTCAGACGGGGAGATGCCGGCGGCGAAGCGCTGGAGTTGGAAAGAGGTCTGCGCGGTCATCGCCGTTACGGCTGCGGCGGTTGGGGCGGCTGTGGCCGCGGTGTGGAAGGGGATGGGCGGCTGACCATGAAGCGCCTCGCCGAAGCCTTCATCTGGCTGGGCGGCCTCGTCCTGTGGCTAGCGGTGTGCATGGTGGATTGGGCGTTCGGCCGCGAGAGGAAGGACCAATGACCCGCTTCCAGTTCTGGTTCTGGCCGTTCCTGATCGCGGGGCTGGGCGCGGCGGCGCTGGCGGCGCTCGGGTCGGGCTGGCTCTACAACGCCCGCTCGATTGCGGACCTGAGCGGCGACATCAAGGTGATGCGGAGCGAGGGCGTTGAGCGCGCCCGCGACATCGACGAAATCAAGGCCGACGTGAAGGAGCTTCTGCGCCGCACGGCCAGCGGGAAGTCGCTGACGATGGGCGGTGGCGAGTGATTGCCCTGGTCCCCTACGTCTTCGCCGCGTTCCTGGCGCTGCTGGCGCTCTACAGCGCGTGGCATTGGCGCAAGGATATTCTCGCGGGGTTGGGTTGGATTGTGGACCAGACCCTCGGGCGGGCGCTGGTGTGGCTGAGCAAGGACAAGGACGACTCCGATGAGTAGGCTCGCGCTGGCCGGGCCGGGAGGGTGGTAGATGGTAGCCGTCCTCGAAAAGCTCCCCGAGCGCACCTACGTCTACCGCGCCCAGCGCCGTGGCGCGCGGCCGGCGCTCCTGGTCAAGACCCTGCCCGACCTACTCAAGCTCTGGTCGGGCGGCCTCATCAACGATGAGCAGTTTGAGGAGCAATGCACCCTCCTGGTGGATGAGAAAGCCGGCCGCCCGATTCTCCGCAAGGACGACGACGTTCCCGACTGCGAAATCCCCGAAGGCGCGCTATGGCGCTGGCTCTCGCGGCCGACCGATGACCAGGAAGGCCAGTTTGAGACGGATGCCGAAATCAAGGGCGCCCCGGTTGCCGACTGCGCCACCGACTCCACGCGCGGCTGGCAGCGCGGTCCGGCCATCGGCGAGGAAATCGAGCATCCGGGCGCGCGAGAGTTGCCGGTAAAGCGGTGGTCGGACGCCGGCCAGGTCGCCGCCAACATGTGCGGGACGCAGCTCGGGTACTGGGATGCGGTGCGGCTCCGGGCGCGAATGCCGGCGGCAATGACCGGCGAGCTGGGCCGCGAGGCGCAGGAGGCCGCCGCTGACATCTACTCTCTGACCGTCCACGAAATGAAGCAGCTCGGCGAGATGCTGGTCGAGCGGCCCGCGCTGCTGGACGCCTTCGCCGCGGTGGTCGGGTCGCTGCCCCGGAACGTCTCGCGCGCGGCTCTGGACTCCTGGCTTGGCCTCCACCGGAAGCCGATGCTACGTGCTGAACAGTTGCTCCCGAACCGGCCCGACAACGGTGAGGACCTGGCCGCCGAGTGGAAGCGGGGACAGGTGAAACTGCCGGAGGCCGACGTGTTCCCGGTAGGGGCCAGCACGAACGCCTACGCGGGCACCGCTCAGATTTCGCAGACCACTATCGACGGCAACATCAAGCTCGGGGACGACGGAACCAAGTTCGCCCAGGTCTTCCGGGCGCCCTCCGCCATGACGGTGGCCTCAGTCGGTCTCCAGGGCTGGCTAAATGGCACGGGCGGCGGCGGCGACATCGTAATGAAGTTGTATTCCGGCGCCACTCCTGGTTCCGGCAGTCTGTTGGCCACCTGGACGCTGACCACGGTGGACATCACGGCCACCACCAAGTATTGGGTGTTCGGTGGGGCGACCGTCGCACTGGACAATGGCGCAGACTACTGGTTTGAGATTTCTTACACCGGGAGCCCCGACGCCAGCAACTACTTCGGGATGAAGTACAACAGTACGTCGGTCCTGGCAAATGCCCGGCTGTGGATTTGGACGGGCTCCGCGTGGGCCAATAATCCCTGGGGGCAGGACGCCGACTTCAGCTTCTACCTGTACGACAACGCGGCTGGCGGGACGCTGTACGTCCGCGTTTCCGAGGCCGCGAGCGTCACGCAGTCCACTACCAAGGGCGCGGCGCTGGCCAGCACGGATTCTATCTTCAGCTACTCCGGGAGCACCTACACCTATGACCAGAATACGGCGCTGACGCTGCATACCGTCGGCGATGCAATGTCGGCCCTGGCAACTACGACCGCCTACCGCTACGGCAATATCACCGTGAACGCCAGCGTGACCGTGACCTTCGCTGGCGCCGCGACGGCCACCAATTCCGGATTCAAGAGCAACCCGACTTCGGCGGATACTTCGAGCAAGCAATCCCTATTTACGTTCAACAACGGATGTACCTTCACTAATTCGGTTGGGGCCTACAACACAAGCAACAAGTGGATTATGAATATTCAGTACGGTTCCATCACATGGCCTCGGGTTGATGCGGCGAGCGTGACCTTCCTGTACTCCTGCGGAGGCGCCATAACAGGCCAGTGGAAGTCCGCCAACAACTCTGCTACAAGCATCAGTATTGGCAATGCGACATGGACCGGATTCCAGACTAACGCCAATGCAACCTTCCTAGTAATCTCCGGCTTGATAGACATTCCCCTTACTGCGGGATGGCTGGATGCTTCTCCAGCATCGGGCGCCGGCTCCGGATACATGGTTACCTTTATCGGAATGTCGCTTGGATTTGCGGCGGGCGGTTCGGTTCACACTGGCGGGGCGAAATGCGGGGGTGCTCCGAGCGGAACGGCATCCTTCTTTGTGAATATCTATATGGTAGTTCCCAATACAGGGACAACCTATCTTCAGGGCGGGGGCGCGTCCTTTGCTGAATACAGACAAACCCAAGTCGTCCCCGCCGGCCTCGCCATCGCCGACGCGGGAACGGACGGGGAATTCGACATGACGTGGAGCAACGGGGCGGCCTATACCGCTGGCGACAAGCTCCGGGCGCGCATCTATCAGGTGGACGGCGGCGGAGTCGAGATTGGCGGCACGGCCGTGTACCGCTACGTCGATGCGACGCTTGGCACGGCTCGAATCGGCGGCTTCACCAATGGCACCCCGCACAAGGCCACGGCGGAGGCGACCTCCGACAACTACGTTTACTCCGCCGCCTGCGCCGCGACGAGTGCGGCGACGCCGACGCTCTCCGCTTCGGCTCCGGCTTACGTCACACTGGAGAACTCGCGCAACACCGACCCCACCGAGGCCAAGGTGCTCGCGTTGACGGCCTACAAGATCCGGGGCGTGGACAAGGTGGGCTCCATGCCGGCCGCCTCGGTCCCCACCCAGCCCCTGATCTCCCTCGGCTCCACCGGCGCGACCGTTGACGGCGACGCCGGGGTGACCAACTACGTCTACTACCGCAAGGACGGCGCCGACCAGGGCTGGACGCTGCTGGGCTCGCGCTCCGGCGACGGGATCGTGCTCTACGGTTCCCTGGCCGAGGGGTCGTATCTGTTCATGGCCCTCTCCAAGAGCGGCGACTCCTGGAGCCAGGCCAGCGACGCCAAGCGCTACTACGTCGGCGGCAGCACCCGCACGCTCGACCACCGCGTCTGGTTGGACTGCGCCGCCGCCTTGGACGCCGCCAGCGCGCTGAAGCCCCTCTTCATCGACCGCGAGGAGTGCAAGGTGATGGAGATCGTCCGGGGCAAGCTGCCCAGCCAGCGGCTGCCGTACCTGGGCGCCGAGTGGTCCGGCGAGCAGAACGATTTGGACACCGAGACCGACTACGCCACCGGCCGGCTGGTGATCTCGCTGCTCCTGAAGGACGAGCCCCGCAAGGGCAAGCAGTGGGACCTCGACCGCTTCGTCAAGATCATCGTCCAGACGCTCGCGGCCGACGAGACCCGCGGCGACCTGGTCTTCAAGTGGAAATACCGGGGCACGGAAACCCCCGGCGGGATCATCGCGCCGCTCAGGGTGGCGCGGATGACCTTCGAGTACGAGCACGCGCCGGTTTCGGCGGCTCGGGTGACGCCGTGATGTTTTCCGCGTTGACCCCCTCTCCCCTGGAGGGAGAGGTGGGAGGGGGCTTGCCCGCCGTAGCCTTGGCGAAGGCGGGTGAGGGGGCACACAGGCAGGCTTCAGGCAGGAGGAAGTAACCATGGCACACGACGGCTACACCGGGATTACCACTGGCACTGCGGTGGGGGTGTCCCTCACCGGCTGCCGCTCGGCGTTCATCGCCGAGCAGATCGGCCAGGACATGCAGGCCGCCGACAACGACCTCTATCCCAAGGGGGCGCTGTCCGGCGGGGCTTCCGCCAGCTGGGGCTTCGAGTGCGACAAGCCGGCGCACGGCGTGGCCGCCGGCACCACCGGCACCTCGAGCTTCATCGAGAGCCAGGGCGCCACCACCAAGACGACCACCTGTGTCAACTGCGTGGTGACCAGCATCCGCCGCACGGCCACCGCCCGGGGCAGCGGCCGCGGCCGGAGCTCGATCGGCGGGGTGGCCTACAGCTCCGACGGAGCGACCTCGCCGGTGACGTGGGGAGCATAGAATAGCCGGCATTCGGCATTCGGCTGTCGGCTATCGGAACTGTTCCGAAAGCCCAAAGCCGATTTGAAGGAGGTTCTCATGCCCGGCGCAGTCTCAGCCGTTCTGATCCCCGACATCCAGTTCCTGGACGAAAACGCCGCCGAGCTCGGCACCGTGCTGGGCGCCCGGATCGGCGCCCCGCAGGCCGAGGTGGGCCGCAAGCACTGCGACGGCGGCGAGCTGCTGGCCCGCCTGCTGCCCGGCAGCGAGAGCATCGGCGTCAAGTTCTTCGACTGGTCCCGCCCGGCCGGCAAGGGCTACCAGGTGGGGGTGCTGAAGCCCGCCGCGGAGATCGCCGCCTTCGTCCTGGGGCGCAAGATCGACGCGGACCTCGCGGCCGACAAGGCCGAGGCGATGGCCAGCCGGATACTCATCAACGTCGAGAAGTTCAGAGCCGCGGTGGGCGGATGAGCGCAACCATTCCCATCCGCGTCGTCGGCGGCCAGGTACTCCAGGTGCCGCCGATCCGGCTGGCGTGGGCCAGCACGCGGCCGCGACTGATCGAGCTCATGGACACGCTCGACGAAATGAAGGCCGGCACCTGGAAGGGCACCGAGGCGGCCAAGATCGCCGTCCTGGCGGAGTTCCTGGGCGAGGTGGCCAGGGCGGCGGCCTACAGCGGGCCGGAGCTCGAGGCCGACGAGTCGGACTGCGCTGTGATCCACTCGGCGCTGCGGGGTTTTCCGCCGGACCCTACCCGAGCCTCGCCGGAAGGCTCCGGCACCTGAGCGCCATGGCCCGGAGCTGCGGCGCCGACCCCGAGGCCATGACCGGCCGCGACGGCGAGGACCTGGAGGCCTACCTGGAGGCCTGCGACCTGGGCCGGGATCCCCGGCTGGGTCGGCGGACGATCCCGGAGGCCGTGATCGGGGAGTAGCCCCCTCACCCCATCCCTCTCCCGCGAGGGGAGAGGGGGCCTGAGAGGAAAACGGAGAGAGCATGCCTGAGACCCGGATCCGGATCGTCGCCGAGGGCGGCAGCCAGGCCAAGACCGAGATCGACCAGGCCGCCGGCGGGCTCGATCGGCTGGGCGGCTCCGGGGGCCAGGCCGCCGGGGTGCTCGGCCAGCTCGGCAGCGCCGGCGGTATCGTCGGGGCGGCCCTGGGCGGCGCCGGGATGGTCGCCGGGGTCATGGCCGGCAAGTACGCCCTCGATCAATTCGCGCAGAGCGCGGACACGGCCTACGCGGCTATGTCCAAGCTGGGCGGCGCCGCGGGCGCGAATGTCAACGCCACCTACGGCCCCGGGGGCGCCCGGATGGCCGCCTGGCAGGGCGTGGGCTACGGCGTGGCCGGCCAGGAGGCCGTCCAGGCCCGCGCCGGCCTGCTGGGCACCCTGGGCGCCGGGGACCGCACCGAGGCGGCCAACGTCGAGGCCCTCCGGATCGGCCGACTCCTGGGGCCCGGGGCCGCTGGCCAGGCCGCCGGCGCCATCGGCGGATTCATGGCCGGCAATCGCGGAATGAGCGCCACGGGGGCCGGGAACCTCTATTGGGCAGCCATGCAGGGTCTGGGGGGGGAAGGAGTGGGCCTTCTGCCCCAGATCACCAGCGCGGGCGAGTCGGCCGGTTTCGACATCGGAGAGAGTACGGCGATGGCCGACATGCTCTCGAAGTCGGGCGGCAGCCCCGCCCTGGCAATCCAGGCCATGCGTGGTCTCGCCAACGATTCTCCGGAGGTGCGTTCGCTCAAGCGAAGGCTGGGCATCACCAAGGGCATGAGCGCAGAACAGCAGCTGAGGCGGATCAAAGCGGGGAATCTCTCGGGTGCGCAGGAAAGAACGCTTTTCGGCGCAGGGGTGAAGGGCTTGTCGGGGCTGATGGAGAACCTCGATAAGTTTGGGGCGATGGCCTCTGGGTACAACGCTGCCGCCGGGGGCACCACCGACCTGGTCGGTGAGTATGAACGCACCGTCGCATCCGGAGATATCATGGGCCAGCAGGTGATCGAACAGCGCCGGTTCGAGGCACTGAAGGAGTTCGCCAAAACCGGCAAGAGCCTGGCCCCGGGCCAGATGGCCTCGCTGGTCAAGGATCCCGGGGCCGCCGGCGACATCATCGGCGCGGCGCTGTTGGGCGACCTCAAGCAGGACCCCAAGGCCTACTTCGGCGGCGTGGGCGCCCGGGAGGCCCGGGACACCGCCGCCGCCATTGCCAAGGACGATCTGCAAAGACAGGGGAAGTGATCCATGGCTGCCGGCACCGTCTCCTGGAATGGACTGACCATCTCGCGCGCGGTGCAACTCACCGAGCGCAACATCGAGCGGGGCCAGGTGATCTTCGACTATCCCGACGTGGACGGCGTCGAGGTGACCACCATGGGCTTCCGGGGATTGATCCTGGGCTACCTCGGCCAGATCCCCGCGGCCGATATGGCCGCGCTGGATACGGCCATCGCCGCATGGGAGGCCAAGAAGAAAAACGGGGTCGCCACCCTGACCGAGGCCGGAACCTACGTTTTCTGTCAGCTGCTCGACTTCCGCGTCCTCAAGATGCGGCCGGGCACCGGCGGCCGGGTGGCCGTGGTGGCCGCCGTCTTCCAGCAACTCCGCCAGTCGTAAGGAGAAACCCATGGCCGAAACACTGACCGCCACCCTTGCAGCGAGCGTCTCCGTCAACCATGCCATCGACTCCGACCTGGGCCTGCGCATCGGGGCCAACGGGCAGATCTCCTACTCGGTGGCCCTCTCCAAGGGCGAGGGCAGCAACAAGGCCGAGGCGGTGGTCGAGCTCTCCGGCACCATCGCCCACGGCGCCCGGGCCGACATCGACCTCTCGGGGACGCTGACCGACCTCTTCGCGCGGACGGTGGCCTTCACCAAGATCAAGGCCATTCTCTTCAAGAACGTCTCGACCCTCGAATCCGAGATCACGCTGGGCGGCGGCACCGACGGCGCCGGGACCGCCGCCTTCGACACCTGGCTCAAGTCGGCCGCCGGCGGCGGCGCGGGCGACGGTTCGGAGTGCCTGCGGTTCCCCAAGGGGGCCTTTACGCTTCTGGGCAATCCAGAGGCGGGCTGGGCCGTGACGGGAACGACCGCCGACATCCTCTCGCTCAAGAATGAGGACGGCAGCGACGACGCGCTCTACGAGATCGCCATCGTTGGGGAAATCGCCTGATGGCTCGCGAGGTCGACCCGGTCGCCAGCCGCCTCCGCGTGGAGGTGGCCGCCTGGGATCCCGACTTCTACGGCGGCAACCCGTTCGACTGGGGCGAGCGCGACGACCTGTCCGCGCTGGTAAAGCTGCGCTCGGGGATGATCCCCAGCGAGTGCCGGATATGGGGCGGGCGCGATCCGACCGAGTCGGACACGCCCTACCACCGGCCGCTCTACCGCGAGGCCTCGACCACCCGGATCAACCCCGGCCAGGACGGGGCCATGGTTTCGCCGCTGGGCCTGGGCGCCTGGGACTTCGTCCGGGTGGTCAAGGACGGCTGGGCTCCGCCGGTCTTCCTGGGCGTGGTCACCGGCTGGGCCTGGAACCGCCGGACCTGCCGGCTCGAGGCGGTCGCTCAGGACTATCGCGTCCTGCTCAACCGGATCACCTGCCGGGGATCGCGCCACAATCGCCCGGCCGCCGGCGACGACGTTTTCCTGGCCGACCTGGGGCCGCACTTCAACGCCGAGGGGCATGCTGACCAATTCAAGCCGGCGGTGGGGCCGGCCGAGATGCTCTTCTGCCCCTCGGACGGGTCCGATACCGGCGTCTGGTCGGCATACTTCTGGACTGTCGGTATGGCGCTCAACTGTTTGCGGGACCTGTTCTTTACCAGCCATAGCCCGGCCCTGGGGCTCGACACCGTCGAGAAGTTCCTCGAGTGGCCGGAGGCCAGCGCCACCGACAAGTGGCCGTGGCTCTTCGTCGATCCCGACAGCGGCGACGATTACCGCGTCCTGGATCTGGACTGCGGCGGGAAGAAGCTCGGCTGGGCCATCGACAACGTCCTGGCGGCCGCCGGCGCGGTCAACTGGACCCTGGAGTATCGGGCCAACGACAAGGCCCGGATCAAGGTCTTCCAGACCTACAGCACCGAGGCCAGCGGGTCGCTCTCGCTCGGCCGCAGCGGCGGCAAGCTCCAGGACGACCCGCCCGACGTGTACGACGGCGACCTCGACGTGGACTTCTCGCGCTCGTACCCCAAGGTGCGGGCGGTCGGCGCCCGGAAGCGGGTGGATCTTTCGCTCACGCTGATCGAGGCCTCGCCCAACGTGGCGCCCAATACCGACGCGGCCTCCGACCTGGTGCCGCTATGGAATGCCACCCAGCAGGCCGCGCTCCTGGCCCTCGACGAGGACAGTCCGGAGCGCAACTCCCAGGCCTACCAGGATGTCTTCTGCAGCTTCGGGGCCCCGGAGGGGGTCGCCTGGGACACCTGGCTGTCGGCTAACTACCGCGAGGGGCCCCGCAAGGCGCTGCCGCTGCTGGCGTCGTTCATGCGCGCGGAGCCGGAGGCCACCGGGCAGCCCATCCAGGTGCCCGCGCGGATCTGGCGGTACAAGGGCGGTACCTGGGAAGCGCTCCCGTCCTCGATCGGCTTCGTTCTCCTCTCCGATCGGGTGGGGTTCCGGCTGGCCGGCACCGCCCGGCAGGAGCTGGTCCGCGAGCCGGGCGGCGACCCGGAGACCTGGAGCTGGTATCTGGACGGGGCGACGCCCAAGCTCTACCCGCTCCGGATCACCCTCTGCCTGGAATCCGACGAGCGGCTGGTCGACACCGCCACCGACGCCGACCTGGCCAGCTGGCCCGCCGGCGAGCTCTACCTGGCCGCCGGGGCGCGCTACCGTTACGACAAGCGCCGTGGTTGCTGGCTGCGCTGGGACGGCGCCGCCCCGGTGGTCAACGGCGGCTCCGATCACCAGTTCGGCTCGGCCGGCGACGACGTGATCCAGGACTCCAGCGACGAGTTGGCCGCCCTGGCCGACCGCAAGCTCAAGGTGGTGGGCTGCCCCGAGATCCGCGGAGGCCTCACCGTGGTGGGCCTCCGGCCGGACCTGGTCCCCGGCTACATCGTGGGCCAGTTGGCCGACTCGGGCGACCGGCCCAGCCTGGACCTCTTCCGGGCCATCCAGGCGGTGGAGTACGACGACCGCCAACAGGTGACCCGCGTGAGCTTCGGGGGCTGAGATCGTGATTAATCTCAAGATCGAAGTCACCGGAGCCTCGGAGCAAGCGCGAGAACTCCGGAAGCTGGCCTTGCGTTGTTACGATCTCGGTCCGCTCTTTCTGCGGGCCGGGTTCTTCATGGTGGTCAAGACGTGGGACCGCATTACCCACGCAGCCGCCACAGTGGGACCGGAAACGTATTCCAAAGCCTATATCCAGTGGCTCATTCGTAATAGTGACTGGTCCGGGAAGCTGGTGGGCATTGTGACGGGTGCGCTCATCGCTCAAACACGCCCGGAGGTAGAGGGCCAAACATACGGGGAAATCGAAACAATGCTTGGACGGGATTACGTCGAGATAGGCTTCATAAATCCCAGTCCCAAAGCCCACGGCTTTCTGGGATGGTTCAGACGGAAGTTTGGCAAGGAGGCAATCAGAATCGAAGCGGAAGACCAAGAGCAGATCGTAGAGATCTTTGACAAATGGCTCTCATCCGTTGCTTGAACCAATGATTCCCCCTCACCGCGTGAGCTTCGGAGGCTGAGATGGACCTCGACATCGAGCGCCTGCAGGAGCGGCTGATTCTGCTCGAGGAGCAGATCCGGGCGCTGCAGCTGGGGATTACGCCGAGTGGGGGAGGGTGGGAGAACTCCGCCGAGCCCTGCGTCGACCAGGCCCAGATCATCGACGCCGAAGCCGCCACCGCCGGCGTGGCCACCACGCCGCCGCGGAGCGATGGGAAAATGGGGCTGTCCCTGGTCGGCGACCCCGGCGACGTGGAGGCCGCGGCCGAGCCCAAGCAGACGCTGGGCTTCTGGAAGCTGCTCACCGTCGGCACGCGCTGGGGGCTCGGGATTATCTTCGGGACGCACCCGTCGCCTCCATCCACCGCCGGGCATCTGCCCTCTTTGGAGGCAACTGAAGACGCGGGGGGGGTGGAGGGGGCGCGGGTAAAGATTTCGCCCTACTACGATGGCACCTACGCGCACTTGGCAGTGGCGTCGGATGGCGTGAGGGTGCCGCTGGATCCGGCGGGGGCGATAGTCAACACGACTGCCGGGCCGAAAGTCAACAAGGGCAACGGGATCGACATCGACGGCAGCAATCTCCTTGTGGTCAAGCCCGACACCTCCGGCCTCGCCGTTTCCGTGAGCGCCTCTGGTGTCAAGGTTGCTGCCCCCAAGCTCGACGACTGCGCTGCCCCCGACGACAACACCGACCTGAACGCCAGCACGAGCGCCCACGGTCTGCTGCTCAAGGCTACCGCCCCGGGGGCGGGCCTGCGCAATGTCGTTGCCATCGACAACGGCGAGACGGCCTACAAGAACGCAGCACTATTCGACGCGACGAATCCGGCCGACTTGGGAAGCGCGGCCCCCGGCTCGGCCATGACGGCCGCCCGGAGGGATCACGTTCACAACGCGCCCTCTGCCAGCGTGACGGTGGAGAAATCGACGCTGAGCGGGGACGTTTCGCTCACGGGAGCAACGTGGACCGACATCCTCACTATCACTTGTCCGGCTGGTGGTGACTGTCTGGTGTGGGCGTCGGCCTTCTACGACGGAACAGCCATCTGGACGCGGCTGCTGGACGATGGTGCGTCAGTCGCCGACTGCGCCCCGACAAGCATGTGCGCGTCCGGCCTGTTTGCGATCATGGCGGCCGGAAGCACTGCGAAGTTACAGGGTTTCGACTCGGGGGCCGGCAAGAAGGCGCTCTCCGGCCTGTGTTTCATTGCGGCGCTGAAAACATGAGCTACATGTCCGGGTCTTTGGGCTTCTCCGCGGCCTCCAGCCGCTTGACCTCGTCGCGCTCGGCCATCGCCTTGGCGAGTGCGGCCTTGCTGGCGTCCGTCGGGGGCTTCTCCTTGGCCAGCGCCTCCTCGGCGGCCTTGACCGCGGCCTCGGTGCCAGCCGGGGTCAGCTCGCCCTTGAGCCATCGGAGCTCGATGTCCGTCTTCCGTCGAACCTCCAGCCTTTCGACCAGGTCCTTCTCGTTGGCTGCCAGCACCTCGTCGTCCTTTCGGGCCTTGGCCAAGGCGATGGCATTGCGCACGGTAGCGACGAGCAAGTCGCTTTGGGCAAGTTTTTTAGCCGCCTTGGCCACCCGCTCCGCCTTGACCTTGGCGTCCATGGTGGCCACGGCTGATGGGGGCGGGGAGGGGGGCGGAGCCTCGGCGGCCAGGGCATTCAGAACCTGGGCA
>CAYGZI010000022.1:0-20272 GCA_964354245.1 uncultured Planctomycetaceae bacterium | reverse complement strand
CACTCATGACGTGCTCTGACCAGCAAATGGACGAGGAAGAATCAAATAGCGCTACAGCGGGCGCGCCGGTCAATCTTGGTCTGTCGGCTTGCGGCAAGTCACGATGTGCGACGCCTTATGCTCTCCGTTGAGAAGTATCTCAAAACGCAGGTCACACGGTTGCTTGATGTGCAAGTTCACGATCCAGTGGTTTATCCGGTGCCGCAGCCGCTCGGCAGTGAAGTTGATTGGAAACTGTTCGTACTGCGGATTGGCCTCGTGCCAGGGTTTGTGGACCTTTAAGGTCGCCTGGAAGTCCTTTCCGATTTCGTCCGGGGCGATTCTCCAACTGCTGACGGCGACAAGACGGGGGATAGGGGCGGGTAATTCAGGGAAGACGAGATCCTCGGTGACGTGGAAAATGCTGAGGGACCCTGAATCGCGATCGACTGAGACCGACTCCGCGACCAAAAAGTACTCAAGGCTCGGCATTATCTTGCCTCCAAGACGAACTCGCCACTCGTTTCGGCCAAACGATCGGATAAGGCAGGCGGGTAGTTGGACCGGCTACGGCTTGCGCTATGCGAAGATCCGAGTTGTTCACCGTCCGGCATTCGGAAGCGTTTGGAGCTCGTTTCTGCCACACGAATGCGGTGTTTCAGGCACTCGCGTGCAACGCGGATCGCCATGCTTATCTCGCCGAGCTGGAGCCGCGCGAGATCGTGCAGATACTCCTCGGCGAAATCGGTCGGCCGCCTTTCCACCGCGACCGCGAGCGCTGCGAGGGCCAGTTCATGCACGAAGCGCTCACCCCGCCGGAAGTCTTGAAGAAGGCTGGACACGAACCGGCGCAGAGTATCGTCGGTGATCGCTTCCTGCTTGAGGCTCTCTCTGATCTCCGCGACCTCCTTCGTACGATTGAGCAACCGACGCAGCGACGAAGGGGTAGGAAGAAGCCCCACCGAAAGGGCGAATTCGTCGGAGGTGAGTTGATCGAGGACTCGACCAAACATCAGTTCTCCTCCTGCTCGATCGGGCGGTCGGTCCAGTACTCCATGCGAACGTGAAACCGCTGGTGCAGGTGGTTCACGTCACGCTCGAAGGGCATCACTTCCCCCGAAATCGAATTCCACTTACTCAACACCCACGGGAGCGGCCGAGAATCCGGTCCGATCCCGGGCTTCAACTCGAGGACCCTCGCGACGTGAAGAAACCCGCTGCTATCGGCGTCAACGTACAGCACCAGATCGTCGGGCGCCGGCTGTTCCCCTTCGCTCAGCCTGCGATAGCCGTCCTCCGCGAGGATCAATCGCCACTGGTCGTCCTCCAGGATCGCCGTTCGCCGGCTGGCCCACACGTGCCCTGCACAATTGTAGCCGCCCGTGGGCGGCTTCCGAGGCCGCCAGTTCCTCCCGTGTCTGTCGAGAAGCAACTCATACTTTCGACGATGCTCAGGTCCTGGTTCGATTTCAACGATGTTTTTGATGTTCGTGCCCTTGCGCGTCTGGAGCACGATTCTCCGCTCAGTCGGGCCCAGGAGCCTAAGTTCGTCGAACATCGATTCCGGCCCTTGAAGCCGGTCCGCCAAGGGTACTTGCGCCCCATCTAAATGGTAGACCGCGCGACCCCCGGCCGCAAGGGGTCATTTCAGCCGCTCCAGGTCCTCGGCGGTGACGGTGATCCGGCGGCAGAAGCCGGCGTGGAGGCGGACGTACTCCAACTGTTTGGCGCTGGGCGGATCGGCGTGGAGCCGTTCCTCGATCCGCTTGCGCTCGGGCGGCGGCACCGCGGCGAATTCCTCGGGCCAGACGGTGGCCGTCTCCACCACAAGGGCTTCTCGATAGGGATCAAAGGGGTCGGCCATCGGATTACGCCGGGAATCCGTGCGAAGGGGGGAACTGCGAATTCGAGCAGCGAGGGATTATAGCGTTCTTGCCGGGCCTCTGCCAGCGGTGGCGTCCGGGTCGGTTACGCCCGGTCAAAGGGGAAGGCGATCACCTCGCTCAACTCGCTCGCCCCGGCGGCCAACATCGCGACGCGGTCGAAGCCCATGGCCACGCCCGTGGCCGGCGGAAGCCCGGCCTCCATGGCCGCCAATAGCCGAGACGGCTCCGGAAGCGGTGACTTGCCGTCGGCCTGGCGCAGTCGGTTATTCTCCGCGCAGCGCTGGCGAAGCACCGCCGGATCCACCAGCTCGTGGTAGCCGTTGGCCAGCTCCACGCCGGAAACGTACAGCTCGAACCGCTCGGCGACGGGCGGGTCCCCAGCCCGCACCCGGGCCAGCGCGGCCTGACCGGCCGGATAATCGTAGAGGATCGTCGCCCGCTGGCGGCCGAGATTCGGCTCCACCGCTTCGACCATGAGCAGGTCCAGCCAGCCGTCGCGGTCCTGCGTCGCGAGGCTGCCCGGGACTGCCACGCCGAGGTCCCGCGCCGCGGCCGCCAGCGCCTGCGGCTCGGCGGCGTGAGGATCGACCCCCACGTAGCGCTCGAAGGCGTCCCTGTACGAGAGCACTTCCGGCCGCCCGCGCCCCAGAAGCACGTTGCACAGTTCGCCCAGAAGCTGCATCCCTTCGGCCATGGCGTCGCCCACGCGATACCACTCGATCATGGTGAACTCGGGGTTGTGCAGCGGCCCCTCTTCGCCCTGGCGGAAGGCCCGGGTGATCTGGTAGATCGCGGTGGCGCCGGCGGCCAGGAGGCGCTTCATGCCCAGTTCGGGCGAGGTCTGCAACCAGAGCCGGCCGGTGGGTTTCGGCGAGGTCCCGTCGCTACCGGGGGAGACGCTAAAGGGCTCCAGGTGCCGGTCGATCACCGTCTCGGCGGAGAGGATCGGGGTCTCGACCTCCAGAAAGCGGTGCTCGCGGAAGAACTCGCGGACTCGGACGAGCAACTCGGCCCGCAGGCGGAGATTGGCCCAGCTTGCGGTGGGGCGGAAGTCGTCGGGCGGGGGAGGGATGGTCATGTCTGCCCTCCTGCTTATTCTTTGACCCGCTCGAGGTACTCGCCGGTGCGTGTGTCGATCTTGATCAGCTCGCCCGGCTCGACAAAGGCGGGGCAAAGGAACTCGGCCCCGGTTTCCACGCGGCAGGGCTTGGTGACGTTGGTGGCGGTGTTGCCCCGCGCCCCCGGCTCGCAATACTCGATCTTCAGGACCACGTGGTTGGGCGGCGAGACGGAGATCGGCAGGCCGTTGAAGAGGGTCATACTGCAGACCATGCCCTCTTTGAGGTACTTCCATGCGTCTTCCACCTGGTCTTTGGTCAGGTCGTACTGCTCGTAGGTGTTGTTGTCCATGAAGACGAAGTGGTCCTGCTGGCGGTAGAGGAACTGGGCGGAGATTTCCTCCACGTCGGCCGCCTCGAGCGAATCCCCGCTCTTGTAGGTCCGGTCGAGGATCGTGCCGCGCATCAGATGGCGGAGCTTGCACTTGTAGAGGGCCTGACCCTTGCCCGGCTTGACGAAGTTGCACTCGATCATCAGGTACGGGTCGCCCTCGATCTGGACCTTAAGCCCTTTGCGGAACTGGCTGGTGTTGTACGAGGCCACAGTCGGTTTCCTGCTTCTGCTTCCTGATACGTAGTGGTTGTGCTACGATGCACGCTCTATGGCGATTCTAGCTCCCACCGCCGAACCGGCCAGCGCCAGTCCGGAAGCCCCCCGATGCCAACCTTGGAGGGGCGCCTCGGACGACGCCATCACCGATCGGGCAGAGCTATGTCGGCTGGTCGGACTTCCGCTTGGCACCTCATCTCCCGATGGCGAGGACCACGGGTTTCCGCTGCTGGTCCCTCGGACCCTGCTGGGCCGGATTCGTCCGGGCGATCCCAAGGATCCGGTCTTGCTCCAGGTCCTTCCCCAAACCGTGGAAGCGATCGACCACCCCGGCTTTACAACGGATCCCCTTGCCGAGGCCGGCGCCGCCCAGTCGCCCGGGCTAGTCCGGAAGTACCAAGACCGGCTACTCATCGTAGCGAGTGGGGCCTGCGCCGTCCATTGCCGGTTTTGCTTCCGGCGCCATTTTCCATACGGCGGTTCCCCTCGCACGTTGGAAGAGTGGGAGGCTATCGTGGGGGAAATTGCTGGGGCGGAGTCGATCCGGGAGGTGATCCTCAGCGGCGGCGACCCGCTCACCCTGGACGACGAGTTCCTGGCGTGGCTGGCCACGCGGCTGGCGAAGATCCCCCAGTTGACGCGACTCCGGGTCCATACGCGGCTTCCCATCATGGTCCCACAACGTGTGACCGACGGACTGCTGGCATGGCTGCGGGGCACGCGGCTTGCCACGTTTGTGGTCGTCCACGTCAACCATCCGGCCGAGATTGACCAGTCCGTCGGAGAGGCCCTGACGAGGCTCGTCGAGGCGGGTATCCCCGTCTTGAGCCAGTCGGTCCTGCTCCGCGGCGTGAACGACCGCGTCGACGTGCTGGCCGCGCTCTTCGAGCGGCTGGCGGACCTCCGGGTCATGCCGTACTATCTCCACCAGTTGGACCGGGTTGCCGGGGCGGCCCATTTCGAGGTGCCGGAGCACGAGGGGATCGAGCTGGTGCGGCAGCTCCGGGCCCGGCTGCCCGGTTACGCGGTCCCCCGCTACGTGCGCCAGCCGCCTTGCGGTCCGAGCAAGCTGGTGCTGGCATGAGACCGGCGCAGGAGGACAGGCATTCTTGCCTGTCCGTCGTTGATTGCGGCAGACAAGAATGTCTGCCCTCCTGCGCCTTGCGGCAGACAGGAATGTCTACCCTACTGCGCGATCCAAGTCCGTGGTAGGCTTGGAGACCCTTTGTCCCCGGAGATTGACTTGATGAGGCGAAACCTTACTTTCTTCGTGTCGTTGTGCCTTTGTGGTTTGGTCTTTTCATCCCAGCGGCTTCACGCCGAGAACTGGCCCCAATGGCGCGGGCCGGAGCATAACGGCGTGAGCCGGGAGACCGGCCTGCCGATCACCTGGAGCGAAACCTCCGGCGTCGTCTGGAAGTGCCCGCTGGAGCCCTGGGGCACCAGCACGCCGGACAGTCCGACCCCCGTGGTCTGGAACGGCCTCTTGTTCCTCGTAAACGACAGCGGCATCGCCCAGTGCCTTGATGCGAAGACCGGCAGGGTCCATTGGGAGCAGCGGCTCAAGGGCGACTACCGCGCGTCGCCGCTGGCCGTGGAGGGCCGGATCTACTTCCTCAACATGAAGGGTCTGGCGACGGTGGTGGCGGCGTCGCCCCGCTTTGAGAAGCTTGCGGAAAACCAACTCGACGACGCGACCATTGCTTCGCCCATCGTCTCGGACGGCAGGGTCTTCATCCGCGGACACAAGGCGCTGTACTGCCTGGGGAAGTAGCGTCCGTGGCGCGATCTAGAACTCCGTAAACTCCCTGCGCTTCAGACCCGACAGGTCCAGGGTTCCGTCCCTTGGATTGGGAATGATCTCCCACTCCTCCATCGTCAAGGCACCGATAATAATGTCGACCTCCTTTCCATCCACCCTTCCCACCTCGTCAATGGGGACCGCCTCGGTATGGAACTCAAGTCCCTCGATACTCCCCTGAATGGAACAGTGGATCTTCACCTCAAAGGTCTTTCCGCCCAGCGCCACTTTGTAGGGGCGCCGAAGGGCTTGCGTTGGGGCACCTTCTAAGAGTCGCGACGCAACGTAGGTGTGCAAAGAGCCGGTGTCAAATAACGCTAGAGCCCTTTTGCCCTGAATCTCTATCTCCTTTACAATCCTCATCCCAACCTCCAACTGATCGCTGGCACCAACGATACGGCTCAGCAGCCGCCGCGATCGTCCAGCACCGGCCACACCTTGGATTTTCCCCCACGTCCGCACGGCTGTCAACCCACGGCAAGGATGGTTGGCTCGGCGTCTCTGCGCCTCTGCGGTTCATTTGTTGACGTGGGGGTAGGAAAACCGATACAATGCGGGCGCTACGAGGGAAGACCATGCGGAGGGCTGTTCGCATGCCCCGAAGGTGCGTCGTTAGGACCTGGGTGATCTTGGCCGGTCTGGCGTGGTTTCCCGGCGTGCTGGCAGCCCAGCAGGCCACGGTCCAGGCCCCGCTGCACACCGTGGGCGACAGCTTCTATGAGCGCATCGGGCTCCAGTGGGGGCTGAATTTCCCCGGCGGCTTCGCCCGATTCGGCGGGCCCAGCGTGGGCATGCCCCCGTTCGGACGCTTCGATCCCAATGCCGGGCTCAACTTCGGCTTGGGCTTCCGGGGCGGCAATGTCAACGGCTTCCTGAACGGGGCGCTGGCCCAGGGCTTCCAGCGGAGCTTCGTGACCCAGGCCCCGATCCTGACTCTGACCAACGGGGTGCCGGGCTACGTGGGCGACGCGTCGATCGGCCCATTTGTCGTTGGCTCCATCCCGGTGGTGGGCGGGGCTCCGGTCTTCTCTACCCCGCGCCTGCCGACCTATTCGTCGGGCGTGGGGAGCGATGCGGTGCGCCAGGCATTGCAGTCGGCACGATCCGGGCAGCCTCGCGGACCCGCGGGGCAGGCTGCCAGCCTGCCGCCGCCGCAGGTTGCCAACCTGCGCAAACCTGTGGGGCAGGTTGCCAACCTGCCTCGCCAAGAGCCAACCGCGGCGCGGGCGAAAGTTCCGGAGGACACTCCAGCGGAGCGGCTTGCCGCGGCACAGGCCAGCTCAGCAGGCCAGCCGGCCATGAGCGTGGCCGAGGCCCGGCGGCTCCACGCTGCCGAACTGGAGGCCGCACAGCAGGAGGCCCAGCGCTACTGGCAGAAGGGTCTGGCAGCCGAAGAGGAAGGAAGCCTCGCCTCGGCCCGGATTTACTATCGCCTGGCTGCCAAGCGTGCCACGGGCGAGTTGCAGAAGCAGATCCTCAGCCGGTTGGAGGCGATCAAAGCGCCTTCCAAGAGTGAGTCTGATCAGGAGACCAAGCGGTGAAGAAATACGCGGCAGCCATCGGCATTGTGCTTGGTACCGTCATCGGGGCTGCTATTGGACTTCCTCTCGGTGAACCACTCTTGATCTCTGTAGGCACCCTTGTGGGACTAATCATCGGGTACGTCCTTTCGCAAGAGACGAAGACAGCGGAGCAGCGCCCAGGCGGCGAGATGCGGGATTCAGCCGAGCGGTTGAAGCAGCTCGAAGAGTTGCGGTCCAAATCGCTGATCACGGACGATGAGTACCAAAGGAAGCGCGAAGAGATAATCGCGCGACTATAAGAACCCTCTGGACGCCGCTTGGAGATCGTCCCGTGCGTCCGGGTCGAGACGCCAGCGGCTCATGGAGTCTCCTGTCTTGCCTCAAGATGCTGTCTTCCACGCGCCTTGATGTCTTCAAAGAAGTCGTCGAGAGACTGCTCGTCGAGGTCTATTCCCTCCCCCCGGTCGAGACGGTCGAGGGCCGGCTGGAGTTCCTGACGAAGGCGATCGAGGCGCTCCTGGAACAGGCGCAGCGCCTCCCCGACCACTGCGGCTTCGGTCGTAAATGCGCCGCTGCCGATCATGTTTTCGACGAACTGCTGGTATTCCGGCGGGATTTCGGCGGTCATTGGCTCAAACCTCCGTAGGACGTGCCTTTTCTTAGCCTATCTGGCCGGTGTGGACAAGTCAAACCGCAATAGGTGGGGTATACACCGGGGCCAGGGCTATCGCACTTAACCTTCGCCCGCGGCCAGCAGGATGCGAAGGAGGTAGTCGTCGTCCCAGCCGGCGATAAGGCGTTTTGTGGCAAGGCTTTGTTTGCTTGGTTCACGTTTGAGCAGGGTAATCGCCAGCCGTCGCAAGGCGGCGATGTTCTGGGCGCCATGTCCTTTGCGGGTGCGGCTCTCGTCTTCGCGGAAGGTGAAGTCCAAGACCCGATGCAGCGGCGACAGCCCCTTTGCGCGATCGAACGATCGCCGCAAGGTCTTCCCGTCGATGGCCACCACCTTGCCTCCGGTCGCTCGGTGCAGGGCCGCCGCCCAACGCATCAAGCACTCCTGGAACTTCCCCGGATCAATCGGCGTCCTTGCTCGTGACGACTCCTCCTGGAATTCCTCCAACCAAGGGGGAGTCTAACCGCAAATAATGTATCCCGAATACCCCATTTTGGTTAAGTTAATGCGATAGCCCTGCCCGGTTAATCAGTTGCAGTGGCTCGCAGCGGCAAGTTGCGCCGGCGGCAATTGTCATGGGCGCAACTTGCGGATTCCTGCTAAAATGCGCTTTGTTGATTCGGCCGCAACACGCGGTACGGTCGCGTGAGACCGCAGGCTGCCGTTGATCGCCTAAGTCATTAAGGCGAAGCAACTTGCGCAGCGCCGGAGGGTACGCGAATGGTTAGCAGCCTGACTCGAAATCAGGTGCCGGGTAACCGGTTGAGGGTTCGACTCCCTTGCCCTCCGCTGGCGTAAGTGGTGTTGCCGCAAGGGGTTTCCGACGTTGCCGCGTCGGGAGCCCCTTCGGCGTTTTGGGGCTCCACCCGGCCATTGTTGCCGCTTCTGTTGCCGGAATCGCCGGCCGACTCCGATCGCCATAGCTGGCGGGAAATCTGGTCGCAGTCCCCCGTCGCGTAGTAGGTGAGGGTTGTCGCGATGTTCCGATGCCTCCCCAGCCGCATAAGGATTTGGGAGGGGACCTTGCGGCTCCAAGTCTCCAGAAACCCCCGCCGAACGTCGTGAATGCTCGCGGCCTTCTTAACGGTGACTGTGACCGGCTTCCCGTCGATCATCTTGCGTTTCTCAACAGTTGCCGTCACCACCCGGGCAGCCCGGCCAATCGCCGAAACCACCCGCGAGGCTCGTTTCACTGCCATGCGGACCCTGGTTTTCTGGCCGTTCAAGCGAAACACCAGGCCCGCGCGGTCCTCTTCGTCCGGCCGGGCCTCCGTCAACAGGTCAAAGAACTCCCGAGTCATGGGCATCCGCTCTGCCCGACGGCCCTTCTGGCCCTTGACCTGAATCGCGAATGCGGGGTAGTTGCCGCCGGTTAGGTCCACAGAGAAGAGGGCGTCGGCTTCCCATGACAGTCGGAAGGCTTCCGAGAGCCTTAACCCCGAGTGGAAAACGGCCTTCAAGAGAAACACCCACTCCGCCGCGTCCGTGGGGCGGACCCGAGGAACCGCCTCGACCATCCGATCCAGTTCCTCCGCCGTGATCGGCCGGGCCTTGGCCCCGCTGACTCGGGAGATTTCCATCGCGGGGCACGCGACCAGGTAGCCCAGCTTGGCGCCCCATACGAAAGCCGCGTGCAAGTGGCGGAGGATGTTCGCAATGGACGTTTCCGGCCGCCCCTCCGCCCGCAAGAGAGACTGAAAGCGACTCAGGGCTTGGGGCGTGAGGGCCGTCAGCTTGCCGGGGTCAAGAATCCGTTCTAAGTGGTTTGCGGCAGTCTTGAACGCACCCCGGTAGGCATCGGACAACGCGGGCAGCTTCTCGGCTTCGTACCGCTTGCGGAAGTCGGCCCACGACAGTTTGGACGGCGGGGCATACCGTCCGCTCTGCAACTCCTTCTCCAACTCGCCGGCCAGCCGCTCAGCAGTTCTCCAGTCGGTCGTGGCGGCGCTCTTGGCCTTCTTCCGCCCGCTGATAGGATCGACGTACACGAGCCCCAGCGGGCGCCCGGGGCCGTAAGAGTTCACTTTGACGCGAACCTCGATTTCCTTAGACATCATTCACCTTCTCTTTCTCACAGACGCCCCGCCCGGCCCCCGCTGTGAGTCGGGGAACCGGGCAGGGCAAAGGAACCTCCGTCACTTGACCGCCGCGGCCTCCGTCGCCACGGCCTTCCGACGCAACGCAACCTCTTCCCGATCCACGATGGTTTCCCGCGGGCCCTGGAAGCCCAGCTTCACCCGTGGGCCGTGAACGGCAATGACCGTCACCAGGACGTTGCCCACGGCCACCCGCTGCCCCACCTTTCTACTGAGACAAAGCATAGTCGTGGGCCTCCTTCCGTTGCTCTTCTCTGCCCGGCCCCGCCTGAACCTCCTGGCGAATCCAGTCATGGCGGTGTGCATACCGCCTGCGACGATACCGGGATAGCCAGTCCCGCAACCAGTAGCCCAGCCCGAAGCTGCCGAACAAGATGATCCACACCCAGCAAGACGACGGTTCCGCAGTTGCGAAAACCATAGGGCCTCCATGCACCAGACGGGTGCAAAAAGAAAGGTGCGACCCTCAGCCGGCTCGGTAGGGCGGCTGGAAACCGCCCCCATGCCCTTGCGGAACACGGAAACCGACTGAGGGACGCACCCTTGCCTTCCAAGTGGTTTTACCATTCCAGTGCCCTCTCCGGGCTTGTACCGTCGATGATTGTCCCCCACCGCTCTGCCGATGTCAAGGTCTTCCGCCCCGCCCGCCCGGGGAAGCCAATCAACATGGGGTAAGTTGCCCCACCTTGAAACCTTCCGGCCCCGCCCGCCCGGGGAAGCCTCTACAAACGGGGGGCCCGCAAGGCAAATCCCCCCATCGGCCGCAACATCCCCGGCAACATTTCCGGGCTGGCCCCCGTTTTCTTCGGGAAAGGTGGGGGAAGGGCACCCGATCCTCAATCAAGGGCCACCTCCCGGCTGGCCATCCGGCACCTCTGGCAGCCCTCCCATTGGGGCGTGCCGTTGCCGGTAGCCGGCCACGGCAGTAGTGCGGGCGGATTCGTCCTGAACGCTAGGGGAAATTCCCCTAGCGTTGCCCTTTCGTTTCTCTGCGCTCATCTTGCCCGCTTTGGAATGGGATTCTCTTTGTGCCGCCTCTGCCACCGGCTTGAATGCCGCCTCGACTTCCGCGCCCAGCGCAATGGCCTCAGAGGGCTCGAAGTTCAGCCGGCAAGGCATCGTGTTTCACTCCTTCGCCAGCTTCGGATTGTGGACATCGCCTTTGATCTTCCTCGCCATGCAGTACGGACAAGGCCAAACGTGAATCTTGAACCCGCATCCGCCACAGACGTAGGCGTTGCATTGCTGGAACTTGATTTCGTTCGACGGGTGCTTGCCCTTCGCCGTCATCGCCGGCCTCCCAGGGCTTAGGTCTGTCCGACGTCCACGGCACCAGCTCCACCGATCGGTGGCGGCTTCGTCGGTTTCCGCGGCCGGTTGCACGTCCGACATGGAACCGGCCCACCACAACCGCCGCAACGGCCGCGGCGCCTCGCCCCGTGCGCCGTCAGTGCCCGCCGTCTCCCCGCCGTCGTGATTTTCGTTGTCGGCATGGCTCCCTCCGGACTCTCCTTTGGTCTCGGTCTCCGCATTCTACGGGCCGCCCGGCGAGGTAAGGAATCAGAACCCTCGCCGGACATGCCCGTCCAAGCCGCGGGTCTCCGTCCGCGGCTGGTTCGTCGTCATTCCGTCGGCGCGATCGCGATCGGCTGATAATAACAATTCCTGAGGTCCTGTCTTGGAGCTTCCGGCTCCGGCCGACGACCGAAGAGCATGTTCGCCCCCGCCTCTTTGGGTTGCGGTGGCTCCGGAATGCCGAACAGTCGCCAATTTTTTTCGTAAAGATTGCTCAGGCGACGGCCAGCCTCCCTCGCTTCCGCCAGCTCGCCGCTGTTTTCCCGCACGACGGCCCCGAGTCGTAGAAGTCTCAGGACGGGTTCTTCGGCGATTCTCTTTTGCTTCGCGCGCTCGTCCTCGTAGGCGCGACATGCGGTCTCGACTTTTTTTTCCAGCTCTGGCATCGCAGCGGCCGCCGCCAACAGGTCGGCCTCTTGCCGCAAGACTTCCGCGAAGTTTTGCAGATCGGTCTCGGATAATCCGAGGGGCGCAGCCGCGGCAAGAAGTTCCGAGTCGGCCGGCTCGCCAGACCGCAACTTGCGCAAAATGGCGGCATAGCGATTCGTCGTTTCTTCACTCCGGCGACGTTCATCGTTGGCTTGCTGTTGGAGATTGGTCAGCAAATCGGGCATTCGTCAATCCTTCCTTGAAACACAGGTTAGGGTAAACGCACCAACGGCACACGATGGCCGCGGCAAATTGGACTTGAAACCGATGGGGGAAATTCCCCCATCGGTACGTCACGTCGTCAAGGGAACGAGATGGCCGAGGGTGCGGCCGGTGTACATGTCGATAACGATTGGGCCGCCGCGATTCTGGCTCGCGACCACCGCCGCACCAGGGAACGCGCCCGGGGTGGAAGGCGAAGCAGGGGCGGGTTCCGCCGGCTGGCCGTACAAAGCGGCGCGATCGGCAATCTGGCGAATCTGGAAGCCCACTTCGTCGAGCCTCCTGCCGTATTCCGCATTCGCCAGGGCAAGCACCCGGCTGCGCTCCACGGCCTGCCGCTGCACGGCCCTGGCCGCCTCGTGCAAGCCGGACAATCGCAGCGCGCCGGCCTTCATTTCCTCATGAAGCATTCCGTTCATCGTTCACTCTCCCTAGAAAAAAATGGTGGGGGGGCTTTCACCCCAAACAGTCAGAATCCGGTACGGTCGCATCCATCGCGGCCACCAGCCGGCAGGTTTGGATTTGCTCTTGCGTCGCGTCCGGCGGCAACCGCATCGGCTCGCCCAGGCGAACGTAGCGGTTGGCGGGTTCCACGGTTCGCAGGCAGTCCAGCAGCGAGGTCCGCACGTTCTGCAAACGATTATGCACGTTGTTCATGGGCCAGCCTCCCGGCTAAGATTTCCAGTTCTGTCAGTCGATCCTCGACACTCGTTTCGGACGGCTTGCCCAGCAGCCGACTCAGCAGAAGCTCGATTGCGTCCAAGTCGCCGCCCCTGGCCTGGGTGACCAGGGCCTTGGCAACCGCCCTCATGTCGGCACGGGTCACAGCGGAAAACAGGGCCGTCCGGAGCGCGTGAACTTTCTTCGCGTGTGGATTGCCCCTCGCCGCCTTGTTCCCGTTGCGGAATCTCCCGAGGGCATCGCGGTTGCTTTCGGCTCCGTCAACAACGGGAGGTAACGGTTGCGTTTCGATTCGTTGGGTGGGCTGGCTATCCGCCATTGGCGTCACGCCTTGTTGGGTGGCGAGGGGCAGGGTCCGACAACAAGGGCAGCAACAGTCGCCGGGCAGTCGCTCGATTCCTTCGGGAAACCGGGAGGGGAAAGCGGCTGGGCGCCCCGATTGTTAGTCCGGGGCCGCTGGCACAAAGGCAGCTTGTGGGCACAGCCGACATGGGTGATCGCCGCCAAGCAAGGCACGGCCCCGAAGTGGACCCAGTTTGCGACGACCCATTTCGCCCGCTCGCCAAATTTCCTGCCGCAAGCACCGCAGCGGGTGATCGTGTCCGTCATGGATCGACCCTCCGGCACCCCAACGCCTCGCCGCACGCCCGGCAGGTGCGATTCAAGTAGCCGTCGCGTGTCGGGGTTTCGTCGATTGGCCCATCGTGTTGACACTCCGCGGTAGGCGGTGGCGGGCGCCGTCGCCGCGCCTCCCGTTCCGCGGCTTGCTGGCGGTGGAAGTCGTCTCCCGCTTGGTTGCCGTCGAGGTCGCGTGTGAGTCCCTCTCGCCAGAAGTCGCTCCGGGCTTCCACGTCGATCTTGCCGGATTCATCGCAGAAAAGCCCTTCGCGTTCGCAAACGAGAAACCGGCTGCTGCCCTTCGTACCGCTGCCCCACGCTTCCGCCGTCTTGCGAAACGCATCCGGGGAGCATCGGAAGGGCACCTTCTCGACTTCCAATTCCCGAGGTAATCGCCCCCATTCCCGGCTCGCCGAAACCGGCCGCGGGCCCAGCGGGGCTTGGTCGATAGCGTCCATTAGCAGCCCAAGCGCAGCCGCCTTTTCGACGGGCTGCGCAACCCTGCCGACCGGCACACTGGCGAACACTATCAAGCTCATTTCGTCGGCACCGCGAACCGCCACATACCGCAATGGGAGCCCCATCCGCTTGGCCTGCCGGCGCATGGATAGGACCAGGGCTCGCCAATCCCCATCGTCAACCGTCGCGTGGTACAGTTGCCCGTCATGGCGGACAACGTGGCTGTGAAACCGCTTGTAGGTTTGGAGCTTCCAATACTCCCCGCACGTCGGGCAGGTCCGCCGGCCGCACGTTCCCGCAATCAAGGCGGGGGAACCGCCCCGCTCGCCGCCTACCCATCGAACCTTCGGGCAGTTTGCCGGAGAGCTTGCAAACCGCTCGCGTGCAGCTTGCGGATACCTTGCAGTTGCGTAGCCGTCACCTTGCGGATTGGTTGCAGTGTGCTTTTTGCCCGGTAGTATCTCTTCCCTACTAACCGGCGAAAAGGCACAACTCGGCCCATTAGTGGGGTGTGACCTGTCCTTTCCGATGCCCACTTCAAGCCCTGCCCACGGATCGGCCGGCCGCGTCGCACGGCTGGAGTATTCCCCCCAAGTGGTGATTCCGCCCTGCCACGCCTGCCGGACGTCTTTGTACTCCGGCGGGGGCATTAGCACCTCGACTTGCCGGCCAAGCAAACCGCCCAGCTTGCCGGCCGCCTCTGCCGCCTGGTCGCGCCCGGGCCAGCTTCCATCCGGCTTCGGGTCATTCTCCCCGAGCAGGACGATCCGCACGTCCGGCGCCAAGCCGAGACTTTCCAGAAGGGCGGCAAGCTCGGGAATCCCGCCGGAGACGGAGGGCCGACCGACTGCGACTTCGCCCATCGCGTGGACCACCACGCTATCACTGAACCCCTCTGGCAGGACAACCTGGCCGCGGGCGATGATGTCGGCCCGCAACTTGACGCGATCCGTCGCGCGGACGGTGGAAAGGATGATGCCCCGATGGCCGCCGGGGCGAAACGACTTCTCGCCCGTTTTCCGATCCCGAGTGCCAAGTCCGCAGATTTCGCCCGTGGCCGTCCGTTCAGACCACGTCCACGAGTTGCCGACGGCCCCGAGTCCAAACGCCCGGAGGGATTCAACCGGCAACCCCAGCTCAGCAGCAGCCTCGGGGAGTCGATCTTGCGCGGCCGCGGCCCATTGGGCGGCAATGCTTCGCAACACCTCCGGCGAAGTCGAGGACCGCTTGCCGCGGCGGTGGGTGCGTCGGGGCGACGGGGCACCGCCGATGTAGAGGGAGACGCCGTGGGTCGCGTGGACGAATCCAAACCCGCCCATCCGGATCGGCCGGCAGTTGCGGTCCAAGAGGGCCCCGGCGTCTTGCCGCGGGCAGAGGGTGACGCCATCGACTTCGGAGTGCAAGCACCACTTCGCGCGCCCGCAGATCGGGCAGGGGTGCCGTTGCGAGACGCGGTAGCGGGCGGGATCGGCCGCCATTCGCCCGGCGACTTCGAGGGCTACCCGACGATCAAATCGGTCGGATCGGACGTTGCTGTTTTCGGTCGAGTCGAGTAGAATTGACATGTCGAATCCTTTCTTAGCCCGGCGAGTCTACCCCGACCCGACCGGGCTTTTTTCATGGCGTTTCGCAACACTTTCGCCCGCGGCTGCCGGCTGTCCGTCCGTTTCCGCCGTGATTTTGTTGAGAATCTGATGAGTCGCCCCCCGATATTGAATCGGGTTGCTGGCCGTCGCCCTGGTGTCGCTCCAAGACGCCAATGAGGGCCAGCCCAGCAAAGAATCGCAGTTTGCCAAACTTCATTGGGGCCAAGCCGGCCTTGACCAGCGACGCGATGCCCCGGGCGCCAAAGCCCCAATCACGAAGCCGTCGCCACGGGTACACAAGCCGCGGGTCGATTGGCGGAAAGGATGGGGCGGGCCGATGATCGCCGCCCTCGTTCCGTTTCTGGCGTGAGGGGGGCCTGGTCATGGGCTGGCCCTCCCCGCGGCCACGCCGTCTAGCGACAAGGACAATGCGGTGTCCTCTGAGTTGACGGCCTTCGCCAAGAGAAGGAGCTTGCGGAGTCGCCGGACTTCCGCTTGCTTCATTATCAGTTGCTCCCGCAACACCTTGACCGGCGGGACAGTGATGGGTGTTTCGTCGTTCACGCGGTTGCCTCCGTCACTTCAGGACAGAGGCAGTGTATCGCGGGCGACGGGGGAGAAACGGGGAAGGAAAAAGGATTTAACGGGAGCGACGTTTTGCCTTTGGTCTGTCCGGCTTTGGCGGCTCACTGGCCTTCCGTTCGCGTGGCAGCCCTTGCCGTAGGGATAGGTAGTCTCCCTGAATCGTCGCGTGCCACTCGATTTGCTCTCTTGCGAAGAAGTCATTAACTTCCGTTCGCAGACTCTCAACAGCATTCTCGGCAACGGTTGTGGCGTGGTCTCCCCAAACTGGCCCCGCCAAGTAATCGCGGTGGGCAGTCTTGTTTCTCCGTCCCCACAGAAACGAAAGTGCCAGAAACGGCTTGCGTGCAAGCCCATGATGAGTCTTCCCCGCGTGGTTGAATCCGTCCGGGGGCTCGGGGCCGTCTGGCAACGGTTCGCCTTCGTCGCCAGTCACGGCCGCCGCCACTATCCGGCCGCCGCTGGGCTTGGCCGCTTGCCCGTTGCCGATCTTGACAAGCTCGGCTTTCGTCCCCCACAGAGCGGCCACGGCTTTCAATATGTCTCCGGCCTTTGGCAGCGGCCGTCCAGCATCGACCCCCCAAGCTTGAACCTGCCCGGCCAGTTGCATCAGCGCAATGACGCCACGGGCGACGGGAAGAAAGTCCACGCCCGATCCATCCGGCCCCTTTAGGATTCGCGGGAGCTTCCCCAGAAGTCCCCGAAGCGACCCGGCCGTCAAGATCACTTCGGCCCTCGTGAGCGGCATACCGCGGAAACCAGGTTCCTGGTGGGCGGCCAAGGCGACAGCCAGCCTCTCGCCGGCAAGGGCGATAGCGTCTATCTGGTCGCGTGTGAGAGTACCCTCGGACATGATGCCACTGCCTTGAAAAGGTGACGATGCCTTGGAGGGAGAAAACAGCCCGGCTTACCGGCCAAGGCAACCGGCCTTCGGGAGCTACCCTAGCCGGGCTGTCCGCATTTTACACTGTTGCCGCGGATGTTGCTACGCAACCCGTCCGCAACCCATCCGCAACCCATCCGCAAGGTGACGGTTTCCATTCCGTCTGCAAAATACCAGGTATCCGCAACCTATCCGCAAGGTGAACAAAGGGCCATACGGACTCGAAATCAGGTGCCGGGTAACCGGTTGAGGGTTCGACTCCCTTGCCCTCCGCTCGTCGCCACCGCTCGCCGCGGGTGGCTTTTTTCTCGCCAACTTTCGCCACAGCAAGAGGTTGTGACGATTGGGTAGGGCCGCCGGGCGCGTCGTTTTGGCGCTTGGCCGGTTCGCCACATTTCGCTGCTGCAAGCCCCATCCCGCCGGCTGACTGCTGCCCCAATTGCGCCCACTTTCGGGCCCCGCCTTCGGTCCCCGTCGCCCGCATGGCCTCCGGCGAATGGGTGGGGGAGAGCATCCCGGGGAGCCGGGCCACGGCCTCGGATTCCTGACCAGGGAAGAGGTGCCCGTAGGTATCCATGGTAAGGGTTATTGTACTGTGCCGCGTGACGGCTTGCGCTACCTTGGGGTGGCAGCCGGCCAGCGCCAGCCATGCGCCGCACGTGTGGCGAAGAGAATGGAAGTCGAGGTGTTCGCCTTCGTGATTCGCTTCCGCCAAGAAGTCCGATTGGGACCGCCGGCCGTGTTCCTTGGGATCCGACTTCGCGGCTTTCAACCAGGCCCGCCGCGCGTCGGCAAGATCGGCCCGGAGCATGGGGGCCACGTCGAATTTGCCGGGCATGGCGAAGACCGGCGCCTGTGGCGTCTTGGCGGCAACCAGGGCCTTTAGCTCTGCTTCGGAACGCACTTCCCGGAAGCTCTGCTTCCGGCCGACAATTGCGTCAGGCCGGCCGCTCCCTCGCGGAGGCGAAGCAGAGCTTCGCGGACGGCCCGTTGCGAAGCGGGAGCTTCGCAACGAGAGGGAGGCGAACGTAGCCCGGGCACCCTGCGACCGGGGTCGCGGGTCACGGAGTGACCAGCCTACTTCGCGTCTTTCTCTTCGACCGGCGTGAACTGCCGCTGGCCCGTGTTGTAGACGACCACCGCCCGCATCGGCTGTTGGCCGAGGGCCCGGGCCGAGTGCGGCACGCCGGGCGGGATGCGCAGGGCGTCGCCCGCCTTGAGGATCACGGTTTCCTTTCCCACCCGGTGCTCGCAGGAGCCCGAGAGCACGTAAATGACCTCGTCCGAATTGCCGTGAAGGTGCGGCGGATTGGACTGGCCGGGGTTGATGGTGACGTCGCCCAGCGTGATGCCCGACGGCGGGTCGAGCTTGGCACTGATCAGCCAGCGAAGCGAGCCCCAAGCGGATTTCTCCTCAGCCACCTTGTCGAAGCTCTGGACCCTGGCTGCCAGCGGCCGGGCCTTCTCGGCGGCGCCTGTGGCCAGCGCTGCCACGCACGCGGCCAGGACGGCCGCTCCCAACGCGATGCGATTGATGGATGTCTTCATGGTTTCACCAGGTTCTCAAAGAAACGCCGCAGGTCTTTCAAGTAGCGGACCTCCTTGGCGAGAATCTTGCCGCGCTCGGCGGCCGGGAACCTGCCCAGCGACTCGTCCTCGACGCAGAGGTCGCCGGTATAGCCCGCCCTGATGAGCGTCAGCAACACGCGGCGGAAGTCGATGTCGCCTTCGTAGATCGGGCAGTTGTACTTGCCGTACTCCCAGCCCACGGGCCGCTGCTTCTCGCGCTCGGCCTGCGGGAACTTGATGCTCTTGCAGTGCGTGTGGAACACGCGGGGGGCAAATGCCTCGTACAGCTCGTAGACCTTCGAGAGCGGGTGGCCGAACCAGTAAAAATTGCCCGTGTCGAGCGTCAGGCCCAGTCGCTTGGAGCCGACGCCGTCGAAGAGCGGCTTGAGGAAGTCGGGGTCGTTGCTCGTGTTGCCGTGGTTCTCGATGGCGAAGGCCACGCCGCTCTCGTCGGTGGCCTCGATGAGCCTCTTGAGGGTCTTGACGGCCAACGGGAGAAACTCGGCCCGCGCGAGCTTCTGCGGCACGACGTCGATGCGGATGACCCGGATGCCGAGGGCCTTGGCGGCGCGGGCGGCCTTGCTGCACCACTCGATCTCAAAGTCGGGCCGCTCGGCGAAGCGATTGAACGTGCAGAGCGATGAGATGCGGCAGTTGGCCGTTTTGGCGTCGGCCGCGAGCTGCTCGATCCCGGCGGGCGTGGCGGCCGAGTACTTGCGCCCGGGATGGAACAGGCCGGGCAGGGAAAGGTCCTCGGTGATCGTGGCTTCGACCACCTCAGCGCCGATCGACCGCATGGCCGACCAGCAGTCTTTCTCCCCCGTTTCTCGGAGATTCGCGTCGCGGCATCCGACGGGGAGCGTCACCTTCCTCTCCTCTCCCAAAGCACTTCCCACCAGAAGCGAAGCGGCCCCGGCGCCGGCCAGCAGCCGGGTCGATCGTTCGAGGAACTTCCTGCGACTGAGCGGTTGGGTCATGGTTGGGTCTCCTGCACGGATGACTTTCATAGGACGGCGGCCGCCGGTCCAAGGGGCGCGGCCGCCGGTCGCGGCTTTATGGGTTGCGGCGTCAGAACGACACTATACAACGCGTCGGCGCCGATTGCCACTGGGCAGACCAGCCGACCCCGCTCAACGGCGGCACACCGGCGCTTCGCGCTTCCGTCGCCCCCCAATGCCCGATATAATGGCCGTCTCCCGCTCGGCCGTTCAAACCCCTACCCACGGGTACCCTGCCATGAGCATTCTCGATGCAGTCGGAAACACTCCGCTGGTGGAGTTGACCAGTCTCAATGGAAGACGGCCTTCGGTGCGGATACTGGGGAAGCTCGAAGGGAGCAATCCCGGAGGCTCCGTCAAGGACCGGCCCGCGTTGTACATGATCCGCCAGGCGGAGCAGTCGGGCCGGCTGACCAGGGAGAAGATCATCCTGGAGCCGACCTCGGGCAACACGGGCATTGCCCTGGCGATGATCGGTGCGGCCGGGGGGTATCGCGTGAAACTCTGCATGCCGGGGTGCGTGAGCATCGAGCGGCAGCGAGTGCTCGAAGCCCTGGGGGCTGAAGTCGTGCTCACCAGCGCGACCGAGGGCACCGACGGAGCGATCCGCAAGGCCCATCAGCTTGCCAACAGCGATCCGGACCGGTACTTCATGCCCAACCAGTTCGAAAACGAAGCCAATGTCCTTGCCCACTACGAAACGACCGGCCCGGAGATTTTCGCTCAGACCAACGGCGAAGTGGATGTGTTCGTGGCCGGCATGGGCACCACCGGCACTCTGATGGGCGTGAGCAGGTATCTCAGAGAGAAGAAGCCCAAGGCGAGGGTGGTCGGAGTCGAGCCCCGCGTGGGCCACAAGATCCAGGGCCTCAAGAACATGCAGGAGGCCATCCGGCCGAAGATCTACGACGCCGGCATGTTGGACGACAAAGTGACGGTCGAGGACGACGAGGCATTCGAGGTGACGCGGCGCCTGGCGACGCAGGAGGGCCTGTTCGTCGGCATGTCGAGCGGGGCCGCAGTGGCGGGGGCCCTGCGCATCGC
>CAYGZI010000021.1:10926-20501 GCA_964354245.1 uncultured Planctomycetaceae bacterium | reverse complement strand
CATCCTTCATCCCTCATCCCTTCCCTCTGCGTCTCAGCGTCTCTGCGGTTTCCGATCAACTTGCCAGATCGGCCAGCGCGAGGTAAAACCGCTGCGGCGTCGCGAAGTCGTATGCAAACCCGCTGACGACGACCTTTCCGTTCGATTGAATCAACACCGACCGGGCCTCGGCCCCTCGTTGTTACGCACATCTGTAAACTGGTATTGGTGGATTGGGAGCGTTGGGTCATCATGGGAAACAGGTAAAGGGACGCGGGACAACGAATCGGACATCTATGAGGTTCTGGTCGAGGGAACGACCGAACCGCACGGCGGGGCATGGATCGTGCGTGCCTGTCAGGATCGCGCTTTGCCGTGCGATGACGGAAAACAGACCGCAGAAAAGCATGTGCGCGAACACCTTTTGGGGCAACCGGTGTTGTTCCACAAGACGATCCAGGTCCGTGCCCGAAAGGCATAAATCAGTTGCGAAAAGCGTGGCCGGCGCCCGCCGCGCCAGTCGCGCGAGGCAGAGGCCGCGGTGCGTGCGGCCCAGGCGACCCTGCGTCCCCCTTGGCGCGCCGATCGCAAGCTGCCGCCGGTGACCGTGAACGTGGTGTTGGTCGGCGAGGTGAATCCGCCGCCCTTGGGAGCTTTCGTGCGCATGGTGGCGCAGCTCGGCGGCTACGTCAATCGAAAACGAGCCGATCCGCCCGGTCCCCAAACCATTGGGATCGGGCTGCAACGCATGCATGACTTCGCCACCTGTTGGGAACTCTTCGGCCCCGACGCCGAAGCGAACCCTTAACTTGTGCGCAACAACGAGGGCTTGCCCCTGGGCTGTGAAGGGAGTCAAGTTGGTCTATCCGATGGTTGTCGCTTCGCGAATCAAGGCCCAAGAGGGTTTGTTCACGATCCAAGAAGACCCGTGGAGGCCGTTGGAGGAATACCACGGAACAGAGTACGATGAAGCGGACTTGGATGTTATACGGCTGGTTGAATTTACCGTTCCTGCCGCAGACCGCGCAGAGCGGCTAAAGGAACTCAACGACCTCGCAGTCACCCGACGAACCCTATTCCCGGACCTGGATGGTCTTTCGGCGGGCCTGGTGACGTCGTACATTCTCTGGGGGTAGCCATGCTCGTCGCATGGCAATCGCACCCACTGGAGCCGCGATCCGGTCGTTCGCCAGTGCATTCACCTCGCCGCGGGCCGCCGACATCTGTTGTTCGTCGGCGGACCGCAACTCCCGGCGGTTCCGGGGCCGACTAAGCGCGAGCCAATTCCCCTTGCCTTCCGTATCCTATGAGATACAATTGAGCAATGATCGAAATCCGGCAGACCGAGGTGTACGCCCGGTGGTTCGACAGCTTGCGTGACCGCACGGCGCGGGCGCGCATCGATGCCCGAATCCGTCGCCTGTCGCTTGGCAATCCCGGCGACGTGAAGCCGGTGGGGGAAGGCGTCTCGGAGTTGCGGATTGACTGCGGTCCTGGCTACCGGGTGTATTTCGTCGAGCGCGGGAGTACGCTGGTGGTGCTGCTGGCCGGGGGCGACAAGCGCACCCAAGCCCGGGACATTAAGACAGCGCTGGAGTTAGCGAGAGGACTGTAGGAGACCATCATGGCAAAGACTCAAACCCGACCCTGGGACGCGGCGGAACACCTGGAAACCGAGGAGGACATGGCCGCCTATCTGGAGGCGGCGCTCGAAGACGGCGACCCCGCACTGGTAGCAGCCGCCTTGGGAGACATCGCCCGCGCCAAGGGGATGACGCTGATCGCCCGCGAAACGGGTCTCGGGCGCGAGAGCCTTTATCGAGCCTTGTCGCCCGGAGGCAACCCGGAGTTTGCCACCGTGCTCAAGGTCGTGCGGGCGCTGGGTCTGCGCCTACACGCAACCGCTGCGCGTGGATAGGTTCCCCCCGTCCCGTCACCGGCTGATCTGCACGTCGGTCAGGTGCGGCAGCTTCGCCTTCAGCGCGGCAACCGCTTGCGGGCTGATCGCGCGGTCCGATTTGATCTCCAGACGCGCGAGAGAGGGTGAAGACTCCAAGTGCCCCAGCGCGCGGTCCGTGACTGCCCCTCCCGTGATCTTCAGCCAGTTCAGCCTGGGCAGGCCCGAAAACGCGGCGAACCCGGCGTCCGTGATCCCCGGTCCCCCGAGATTGATGAACTCCGCGTTCTTCAGACCCGAGAGGTATTGCAGTCCGCGATCCGTGAAGCCCCGGTGTGAAAGCTGAATCCGCCGCAGACTGGCGAGCTTGGGGAGGCTCCGCAAATCCTCGTCGATCATCGGATCGAACACCACGGTCTGGCCGACTCGCTGGCCATACATGGAGATTATGAGGTCCTCCAGACGCACCATACCGGAGAGGTCCATTCCCTTCTGGTCCTGTCGAATGTCGTTCACGTGGAGCATGCGGAGATCTCCCAGGTCCTTGAGGGCCGACAGGCCCGACAAGGTACACTGCCTCACGTTTGAGAATCCCATCTGCTGGATTTTCGTCAGTCGCGCCAGATGGGCGATCCCCGCATTCGTGACTCGGGGATCCATGAGCGGCCCGCACGACAGGGTGAGGGCTTTGAGCGACTGCACCCCGCCCAGGCTACTCATCCCTTCGTCGGTGAACGCCCCGCCGATGGTCAGCTCCTCCAGTCTCGGCAGTTTTGCGAGGCGGGCGAGCGTCTGGTCCGTAAGCTTGCTGCCCGTGAAGGCCGCCACCCAAAGATACTTCAGGTTCTCCAGGTTCGCGACGTGCGCGAGGCCCGTGTCGGTCAGTCCGATGGCAGGCAGCGCCAGGTAGTCCAACGTCCGAATCTGACCCAGCACTCTTGCGCCGTCGTCCGTCATGCGCGCGCTGCCCACGTCGAGCTTTCTCAGTTTCGGCAATCGCGAGAGATACGCCAGGCCGCGATCCGTAATGTCCTCGGCCCAGTGCGCCGAGAAGTTCTCCAGTTGGGTCAGCCGGCTGATCGCCTCCATGCCCGGATCCCCAAACGGCTTGACATTGACGCACAGTATCCGCAACGAGGGTGGCGCCTGCAGTTGGGCGACGGCCTCTGCCGAGTCCTGCCCGTGCAAGAACAGGTATTGAAGCGAACGGAGGCGGGCCAGGCCCCTGAGGCCGGCACCGGTCAGACGATCAGTAGCCAACTCCAGCTCTTCAAGGTTTTTCAGCGCTGCAAGCTCCGGGAGACCGGCGTCGGTGATCTGAGGGCTCTCCAGGTAGACCGCCTTGAGTCTTGGAAACATACGCAGGGGCTTAAGAGTGGAGTTGTTTGCGCGCATAGGCATGTAGATCCGCTCCACGGACTGCATCTTGGACAGGTGCTTGAAACCTGCCGCCGTGATCGGCGCGAGCCGCAGACCCAATACGCGCACGCCCGTCAAATGCGAGGCATGTTTCAGGCCGGCGTCTGCGCCCGCAAACCTGGCGCCCAGGGCGGTCGAGCCGCCGAAGCCCAGCTCGTACAGATCGTCGGGCCCCAGGGCCGCCAGGAACGACATGTCCTGCGACCCTTCGTCCGACACCATCAATTGTACGCGCTTGCCTGCCGGGATCGCCACGTCTCCGATTGCAGGTCCGATCTCCTCCCGCTGCGTGCCGTCGACCCAGTAGAAACATGCTTCGATCTGCCGGGTGGCATTCTCATCCTGGATGGAGAGCGTACCCACCGAGCGGTCCTTGGGAAAGTGGAGGACGCGCGAACCGAGCGCCGCCGACACAGCCTCGCCGCTTGCCTGGGCCACGGTATCCGGGTTGCCGCCCGCGGGCTCCTGCGCCGAGGAGAACGTCAGGCCGCCCAGCCCGGCCAGCACCAGTCCGCCGCCCAGAAGGCAGGCGATCAACGCGCGGCGGTGCAAAGGCATCGCCCACAGTCTCTCCTTGAGCCGCTCCAGCCGAATTCGCACGTGGGGTCTTCGAGCCATGGGAACACCTCCTAGAACTTGATGGTGACCAAGCAGTGCCAGCGCCACCCGGGCCAGCGTGCCGCGATAGGCGTCCGGACCCCCCACATAAAGGGCGGCCACGCCGTCGCAAACCTCCTCGCAGGCCGCCGCGTGGGCCGCCCCGACGCGCCAGACCAGCGGATGGAACCAAAAGACGATCGACAACGCCTGGAGGATCCACGTCCACAGGAGATCACCGCGCTGCCAGTGACTCAGCTCGTGGGCCAGGACCGCGCGCAGGTCCTCAATGGCGCCCGGATCAGAGAAACCCTCGGGTAGGATGACGACCGGCCTGAACAGGCCGGTGAGCGTGGGCGAGGCGACGGTCGAGGACGAGCGGAGGCCGACCTCGCGGCGGCATTGCAGGTCGGCGGCGACCTGCCGCAACAGGCGGCGTGCCCACGACGGTGCCTCGCGCGAATCCTTCAGGATGCGGCGGAGTCGGGCCGAGACGCGCCCCGCCCACAGGGCCAGAGCGCCCGCGACCGAGCCCCAGACGGCCGCCAGGCAGAAGAGCCAATGGTCGCCGAGCCAGTCCACGAGGCGGACCACGACCGATGGGCCGGCCGACGCGATCGCCCCAGGCTCAGGCAATCCCGCGACGGATCCTGCCGGAAACTTCTCCCCAACAAGCGGCCCCTCCCATGCCGGCGCCTCCCATGTCACCTCCGGCTGGACGATCGTTGCTAGCGCAGCTTCCTCGCCGTGTCCGGCAATCGGAACGTGCAGCTTGGGCAGCAGCAAGCCAACGAGCGGCAGGCAGAGGATTGCGACTGCGGCTCCGCGCCACAGCAGCACGCGCCAGCGCGGGTTGGCGCGGCGGATGCCGGCGTGGATCATCCAGCCGAGCGCGAGCAATGCCGTGACTTTCAGGATCGCCTCCGGCACGGGGGGCAAATCCGCCAACGCACCGAACCACGCGAGTCTCATGGCTCTTCTCCCTGGGGCCCCGGTTCTTGTTCCGCGGACGATCGACCCGGTTTATCCGAAGCCGCTTTCTGGGCGGCGATCCGCCGCAGCTCGCGGATGTCCTCCTCGGACCACTTCTCGGACTGGAGCAACTGGCCGATCAGGGCCACGGCCGAGCCCCCGGTGAAGACGTCGGCCATGCGGCGGATCAGGCCCTTGAAGACCCGCTGCCGCGGCGCGGTCGCGCGGTAGAAATAGGCCTTGCCTTGCTTGCGCCGCGTGACAAACCCCCGCTCCATCAACGATGCCAGCTCCCAGCGGAGGGCCGAGTTTTTCACCGGCCGCGAGAGCCGCTCTTGGATCTCGGCGGGCTTCAATGCCCCGGCTTCCCACAGGACCTTCATGATCTCCAGTTCGTTGGGGTCGAGCGACGTCACGTTGAATCCTCCTCGCCGATGGGCCTCGTGCGGGCTCGAAGCGCGCGGCCCCGTGGATCAAATGAAATGCAGCATTCCTGCCGGTGACGTGCAGTATACCTGCACTTTGGATCCCGCGTCAAGAGGCGCCTGCAAAATAATTGCAGTTTTCCGGCCGGGTGACCGCGGCGGGCTCGGACCCGCGCCTGCCGATGGCCCCCGCGACTCGCGTCAGGCCAACTCACCGTGCCGCCCGACTCGCCCTAACTCGTTGCCCCGTCACGGCTTCGGCCGTGCGTCCGGTTTCCCAACCCCGGCTGGGCGGCCGCCGGTGACTTGCCCGACGGGGCCTTGCACGGGTTCGCGGATGAACTCTTCCGCCGCCACGATGCGGAGGAGGCCGCCCATGCCGACCCATCGCGGCGGTGAAGCAATGGTCGGTGCTCTTGCGACTCCACGCCCTTGACGCAGGTCCGCTTGGGGCGTATTCTGCCAATGGTAGTTGGCAAGTGTTGCGCACGCGCCCGATCGTGAAACACGGGGACTGATGATGTCAGACTTTCAAGAGGTGCTTACTGCTGCCCGGACGCTAAGTGCGGCGGATCGACTGCGATTGGTGGACTCGCTCTGGGAGGATGTCCCGCCCGCCGACTGGCCGCTACCCAGCGAGCAGTGGATTGCCGAGGCCCAACGGCGGTCCGCCCAGTACGACGAGGGACGCACGTCGGCGGCCACTTGGCCGGAGGTCCAGGCCCGCGCCCGGCGCAACGCGGGCCTGAATGAATGAGCTGCGCGCCCTGGAGAAGCGGAGGTAGAAACGATGATCCGAGCCACCGGGCGTTACCGCAATCAAACGCTGGAGCTCGACGAGCCGCTTGGGCTTGCCGACGGGTCGGAGGTCGAGGTTGACATCCGCCTCGCGGAAGAGGCACAAAGTGGCGAGCGTCAAGGGTGGGCAGAGGTTGGGATGAGCCGACTCGAGGAAGAGTGGGATAATCCCGAAGACGCGGTGTACGACGACTGGAAGAAGCTCTATGGAATTGAGAGCCGGTGACGTCGTCCTCGTGCCGTTTTCCTATCGCGACCGCCTGGCCGAGCGCGCCCGGCCGGGCGTGGTGCTTTCCGCCGCCGCATACAACCAGCATGGCGACGTGGTTGTCGCTGCGATCACCTCCCACGCCCCGCGGGTGGCGACGGACTTCGCGCTGGCGGATTGGGCTGCCGCCGGCCTCAAGCTCCCCTCCACTGTCCGAATGCTTCTGGCGACGGTCGCCAGTGCCCGCATCCTCTTGCACGTCGGTCACCTGACCGATCCGGATTGGGCAGAAGTCCAAGGACGGCTGCGCATGGTCTTCGAGTGATTATGGACGCTCGACAAGAAGGCAGGGAGTCTACCTCCTCATCGCCTCGATCGCATCGTTGAGCTTGCCGCGGAACGTGGTCCAGTCATCGGGGCCGAACAGGGCGTCGTGCTCGCGCTGGCCGAGCTTGAAGGACGATAGACGATCCTGAATCAGCTTCTCGGCGGCGCGCGCGGCGGGAGTGCCGGGTTTCTCCTTGGCCAAGCGCGAGAGGGTCAGCAGGCGGCGATAATCGCCGAGGCCCTGGCGGAGCTGCTCGAAATGGACCGCCGGGATGAGCTGGCCGTCGGGCGAGGCGTTGCACCAGGCGTAGTCGTCCTCGCGGCAGTCCAGGGCGTAGTACGGGTCGCCCGCCACGCAGTTCCAGTGCCAGGAGACGCGGAACTTCATGCCAAACTGGTGGGCCGCCTTGTACATGTAGTCGCCGAAGGTCCAGCGGTTGCCGCCGTTGTAGAAGGCCCAGTCGCTGCCGGACTGGTGAAGCAGGTTGACCGAGGCCTCGTCGTGGAGGTTCCAATCGGCCACGTGCAGGGCCTTGGACAATCGGAAGTGCGGGTCCTGGCGGTTGTTGCCGCTGAAGCTGCTGGCCGCGGTGAAGAAGGGCGGGCCCTTGGGAAACGCCTTCCGGTACGCCTCGGCGTTTTCGGCCGAGCGGGTCAAATCGTCGCCGATCGGCTCGTCGCCCAGGTTGTAGTAGACCGGAATCCAGCCCTGCTGGTCCGCGTGTTTCTGGACCGCGGTGTAGACGGCCTTGACGAACGCGGAGTAATCCTTCAGTCCGGCGGCATTCATCTGGGCCGTATCCTGGTAGTAGGCATTGAAGCCGGAGACGCCGCCGCCGTAGGAGACCACGGCCAGGAAGCCGAGGTCCTTGGCGGTCTTCATTTGCTCGTCCGCGGTGCGGAAGTCCAAGACCGGTTTGCCGTCCTTGAACCCCTGGTAGGCGATCGAGGGGATTCCGCTGAACGCCGTGAAGCCGTACTCGCGCATCTTGCGGAGGCTCGCCAGCGACATCGCCTTGTTGAACTTGGCTGCGGCCGGGTCCTCACCGTGCCACGGGATGTTGATCGTGTAGCCCCACGGCCCGGCGGGGACATCGACCGGGTCGAGCGTTCCCGCGCGGACGCGGAGCTCGATCGGCACCTGGCTCGCGCTGCCATGTTCCGGTTTGACGGTGATCGTACCCTTATAGAGACCCGGCTTGGCGTCGGCCGGAATCTTCACCGTGAGCCAGAACCGGCGCGTGATGCCCTTGGGCATATCGACGGTGTTTGTCGGCACGATGAGCCGCGGGCTGATCGTGTAGACCGTTCCCTCCATGGTGACGCGGCTGATACGATAGGAGACGAAGCCGACGTCGATGGCACCGGCGGGGATGACGCCGCCCGAAGAAACGGGGACAGGCACCTCGCCGGATGCCGTTTTCCCCCGGTTCCCGTCCCTCGGCTCGGAGCCAGTCCCCGTTTCTTCACGAGCCCGCAGGTCGCTTGCCGTCACGGTGACTCTGCCGAGGTCCTCAAGCGGCACAACTCCGAGCGTGAGTGGCTCATACTCGCCGGCAAACGCCTCGCCCGCAAGCGGCTTGGCGGTTTCGTCCGCAAGCGGCGTGTCGTTGTAGTAGACGTCCTTCATGCAGTCGCGTTGGAAGACGACGTACCCGCGGCGCCGGTCTTCGGCCGTGGGTTGGAGCGGGTCGCCCGCGGCCCGGTGCAGCACCCGCTTGAAGTAGTTGTCGAAATGGAACCGCCGCTTCTCGGCGACAAACTTCAGGAACCGCTCGCCTGCGGCCGCCTTCTCGACCGGAAAGATGACGACGGCCGACACGCTGCACGCCCAGTTCTCCCCCTGGAAATCGAGGTTGAGCTGCCCGTCGGCCACGTCCACGTCGAAGGTCTTTTCCTGGAAGTACGCCTTCTGGTACTTGTCGAAGGTGTTGTCGGCCGGCAGGTCCTCGACGTTCCAGAAGCGGAAGTACTTGCGGCGGAAGCTCTCGAAATCCATCGCGTCCACGACGGCCGGCTTCCCCTCGGCCAGGATCGCCCGCTGGCGGTACACCTGGTACTCGCCCCAGAAGCCCGAGGGGCTGTCCATGTTCACCCAGACGCGGTAGCGCCCGCTGTGTACGTCCACGGCCAGAGAGCCCGACTCGATGCAGATGAAGTCCTGGTAGAGCGGGTCGGGCTGCAGGGCGTCGAAGGCCCGCCAGATCCGGGCGTCCTTCAGGCCGTAGCCGCGGCCTTTGCTGTAGAGCGTGCCGGGGGTGATCTGCGTAAAACCCTCCATGACCGGGCTGGTGCTCAGTCCGAAGTCGAAGGCGAAGAGCCCGTCGAATCTCACCCGCTCGGCCGAGTCGTCCCGCTCCAGCCGGATGTTGTCGACGAAGAGCGGGGCCGGCGGCCGGTCGCCGATGCTGAACACGAGGTGGGTAATGCCGCTCAGGATCAACATGCGCCCGGGACGCGACTTCTCGCCGACGTACAACTGCTTCACCGGGATAATCAGCGTGCTTTGGCCGGGCGGGATGACGGTCGAGTAGTTCACGCGAGTCCAGTAGTCGCGGGTCCCCGTGTCGCGGATCTCGACGTAGAGGTCGAGCGGGTCCTTGGCATCGGTGTAGAGATCGGCCTTGAGGTAATCGTAGCCCAGCCAGTCCTGGGGGCGGACCATGCTCACGTACGACTTGTCGATGCGCAGGGCCTTGGTGCCGTCGGTCGCGTGCTGCCCGACGACCGTGCCGCCGTCAAATGGGTTCTTATCCTCGAACGAGGTGACGGGCTTGACGGCCGGGCCCGTGAAGACCGCCTTCTTGGCCTCCAGCGCCGTGCCGCAGGCGTAGCACCGCTTCCACTCGGGCATGTTCCTGTAGCCGCACTCCACGCAGCGGACCGCACCGGCGCCGAGTCCGCCGGGCGGGGTGATCGGCGATTCTTCTCGATCGAGGACCGGCGGTTCGGT
>CAYGZI010000021.1:1393-10916 GCA_964354245.1 uncultured Planctomycetaceae bacterium | reverse complement strand
CGATTCGGTGAGCGGCACGTCACTGCCCACCTTGACCATCGAGACGTCGTCGATCCAGAAGTACCCCGGCGCCATCAGGCCGAACGATGGCCCGGCCTTGGTCTTCTGTTTGACTTCCCCGACGTACGTGAGCCTGGTCCAGCCGAAGGTGCCGTTCTTCTTGAGTTGCACGTATTTGTTGTCGAACATGAACTCGGTGGTCGCGTTCCAGGTGCCGGTGCCGATGTCCAGGCCGCGGAGATAGGCGGTGATCTTGTACCGACCGGGGTCGAGGTCCACTAGCTGGACCTCGCGGATCTTGGCGCCCGCCCCGCCGAAGAGCAGGCAGGAGTGCTTGCCCGTGCGCGCGACCTGGCCCACGCGGAACTCGCAATCTCCCTCGTACTTCCAGCCTCCCCACTTGGCAAAGACCAGGCCGAACTGATCCCGCTGCTTGGGGATCTCGAACGAGGGGTCTTCCAAGAGGCTCGCCTGCTGCCCTGCGGCCGCCGTTGGCCAGAACACCAAAGCAGTCAACGCCAACCAAGCCGAAATCGCACGGTGCATGTCTCTCCCTCCACAGATATCATTGTCCTCAGACGCCGGCGCGGTGCAAGTGGGCCACAGCGGCCGAAGAATTGTCGGACCACTCCGTAGGATGGGATCAATGGCTCGCGGCGGATGGAGCAAACGGTTTCTCCGGCCCCATCCGACCACACTTGACTGTCCGGAGTACTCCGCCGACACTATACTTATGGGGTTTCTTTCCCCTCTCTGCGAAGCGGCAAGAAAGCGAGGGCCCAATGGCCACCCGAATCAGATCGAAGAAGCGGGAACGTGCCGAGCGGAAGGAAAGCGGGATCACCAGGATCACCGTCGCCGGCTTCAAGTCGATCCGCGACGAGCAATCGATCGATATACGCCCGCTGACGATCCTCGCCGGCGCCAACAGCTCCGGTAAGTCCAGCATGCTGCAACCACTGCTGTTACTGAAGCAGACATTGGAATGCCCCTACGATCCCGGGCCCCTACTCCTGAATGGCCCCAATGTGCGGTTCACCGATGCCCAACAGTTTTTTTCCCGGAATCGCAATGGCGAACCGGTGCCAGATTTCAGTGTGAGCATTCGGAGTCCGACATTTGCCGTGGAGACTAGTTTCCGGAGGAGGCCTCGTTCGGGGTTGGACGTTAGGAAGACGGTGCTAACGCTGGGGAAGCGGGCGATGTCCTTCAATAGCAGCATGAGTGGGTCGCAGGTGTGGGAACAAGTCAAGCGAGGTCCAGAGCACCTTGTTCAGTTTTTCCAAGGTTTTGCTAAAGGCGGCGACGCGTTCGAGTGGCAGATTGTGCGTGATCGGTGCTTTCTCAATCCGTCCCTGCGACGCGGGCAAGGTGAGCGAGTGGTGCATATTCCGTTTCTTAGCGTCAGCCACTCTCCCGCTGAACAAGTCCTCGTCAACGTGGTTCACATTCCCGGAATGCGCGGGAACCCGGCGCGAGTTTACCCGGTAACCGCGCTCGAGGACAGCTTTCCAGGTCTTTTCCCGGATTACGTCGCCAGCGTCATATCTCAATGGGAGACAGATCGTAGTGATCGAATCCTCCATGCCTTACACGAGGACCTGCGACTGCTGGGACTCACCTGGAAGGTGACGGCGAAACGGATCAGTGATGCGGAAGTAGAATTGCAGGTCGGACGTCTTACGCGTGCGGTGCGCGCCGCCTCGCGCGACCTAGTGAACATCGCTGATGTCGGCTTCGGCCTCTCGCAGGTTCTGCCCGTGATGGTAGCAGTTCATGCTGCCGGACCAGACAACTTGCTGTATCTTGAGCAGCCGGAGATCCATCTGCATCCCAGGGCACAAGTCGCCATGGCGACGGTTCTAGCCCGAGCCGTGCGCCGCGGCGTGCGAATGGTCGTGGAGACCCACAGTGGCTTGTTGCTCCGGGCCGTTCAAGCTGTCGTGGCAGAGGGCAAAGAAGCGCTGACGCCCGACTTGGTCAAGCTCCACTGGTTCACGCGGTCCGAGAAGGATGGGACGACCACGATCGCCAGCGCCGAACTGGACGAGGCCGGGGCCTTCGGCGATTGGCCCGAGGACTTTGGGGACGTGGAACTGGACATCGAAAGCCGGTACCTGGATGCCGCCCAATCGCGGATGAGCAAGAAGTAGCATGGCCGCGAAGACGTCCCGTCGCCTCGTCATCGATACCTCGGTCGCCCGGGCCGCGGGAGCCGAGGCGTCGATTCATCCGACAGGAAAGAACTGCCGTGAGTTCCTCAAAGCGGTTCTCCGCTTGTGCCACAAGTTCGTCATGACCCCCGAACTGAGTGAGGAATGGGCAGAGCACCAGTCGTCGTTTACGCGCAAGTGGCGGCTACAAATGATGGCACGAAAGAAGAATGTGACCCTGGAAAGCGATCCGGATGACTCTCTCGACGTGGCGATAGGGAGACTCAAAACCACCGATGCAGATCGCGAGAAGATGCAGAAGGACGGTCTCTTGATTGAAGCGGCACTTGCGTCGGACAACTCTGTAGTGTCGCTGGAGGAGTCTGTACGCAGGCTATTCGCTGCGGCGTCCAAGAGCCTGCGGCGGCTGAGGCAGATTGTCTGGGTCAATCCGGATCGGGAGGAAGAGCGGCCGCTTCAGTGGCTGGAACAAGGGGCGAACCCGGAACGGCAGCGCATGCTTGGCTCGGATGTGTGAACATTGCCTCGGAGGCCCGCTTGACGCTCACGCCGGATCTATTCACACCGCTATTCCCCGCCCAGGCAGTGTACTTGCCCGTCGCGCGTGGTCGCGAAGAGCCGGCCGCCCGCAGCCGCCAGACCGTCCCATACGGGGGCGGGCAGCTCATTGCGGGTCACTAGGGCCCCGTCCTTGGCGGAAACCGCGGCCAGTCCCCCGTTGGCCCCCGCCACGAAGAGCAGGTCCTTTGCGAGCACCATCGCCGCCACCTGCGGTTTGCCGTCAAGCCACTTGGACAGGGGCACAGACCAGGCCGCCCCGCGGGCCAAACGCTGGCTCCGCCAGAGGTCGCCGCCCTTCTGGGCCTCTTTCTGCACGGTCCATTTGTGGAACCATTCGGCGTCGAACTTCTCCCCGCCGGCGAGGTTGAAGTCGCGGCGAAAGACCGTGCGCCGGTCCTCCGAGCAGCCGAAGAGCGCGTCGCCCCGCAGCGCGGCCAAAGGCTGCACGAGCGGCCGCTCCTTGATCTGCTCGCTCTCATAGCGCGGGCCGTAGGACCAGAAGCCGCGCGGGGCCATTACGCTGCCGCCGTCCGTCGCCATCTCCGCGAACCCGCTCTTGGCCTCGCAGCGCATCTGGCCGCTCCGCCGGTCGAAGAGCCAGCGCGACATCGCCACCGCCGCGCCCTCGCAGTGCAAGAGATCGAAGCCCTCGAACTCCAGACCGCTGGCCCCGTAAAACTCCTTCTGCGGCACGCTGTCGAGCTTCTGCACCCACAGGACTTTGCCCGTCGGCGGCTCGACCGCAAACACCAGGATCCCGCCGTCGGCCAGCGGCTGGCGCCCGGCGGCGAAGAAGGCCACGTCGTCAACCACCAGCACGCTCCCCGGCACCGGCCACGGCGACTCGATCTGCCCGTAAGCCACGATCCGCTCCTCGACCGGGGCCGCCCGAAGCCGCCACACCAGGCCCCCGTCGTCCGCGCGCAGGCAATACACCCAGCCGCTCCGCGTGCCGAAGAGGCACAGCCCGCGGTGGATGGTCGGCGGCGTGTCGATCCGGCCGTTGGCCGTGAATGCCCAGCGGCGGACTCCGGTCTTGGCGTCCAGAGCGACGACCTCGTGGCGGTCGGGCCGGGCCGCGTAGACCAATCCTCCGGCCACGACCGGCGGCGTGACCGGTCCGCGCGCAAACGGGTTCTCGCGCCAATCGGCGGCGATCGTCGTCTCGGGCCAATTGCCCAGATCGACTTTCCAGAGGGTCTTCAAGGCGGCAGGCACCTGGCCCGGCGTGCTTCCGCTCCGCCAGCCATCGTGGCGGTAGCAGGGCCAATCCGAGGCGCCGTCCGCCGCATCGGGCTTACCCGCCGGCACGTCGGCCGCGCCCTTCTCCGCGGCAAAGTGCTCGGGGAGCGGCTTGGCGAGTAGTGCGTCGCCTCCCGGCCGGATCCCGGCCAACGCGCAGTAATCCCGCAGCATCGGCCAGCAGACGCAGTGCTTCGGGAACGCGTAGATCAGCCCGTTGGCCAGCACGAAGCCCGCGTCCCGCCCGCAGGCCCCCTTGGTGATCCGGTTGGCATCGACCTGGCCGGTCTCCAGGTCGGTCATGTTCATTTCGCCTGCGAAGAGGAACTTCTCCGAAGCCACCGGCGGGTAGCAGTGTCCCGAGCCCGCCGGATAGGTCTTCTGGAGTTCCCCGCTCTGCAAGTCCAGCGCCGAGCACTTCCGGTCGTCGAGCACCCAGAGCGATTGGCCCGCGAACATGGCCCGGGCCTGCTTCCAATGGGCCATGCCGGGGATGAACGTGCGGTCCCAAAGCACCTTGCCGTCGGCCGCGGAGACGACGTGGACCAGGTTGCCGGGCTTGTCGTCCTTGAGGCTCGAGGTCTCGTAGGCCACAAGCCCGCCGTGACAGACGCACCCGCGCACCCCGGGCAGCCAGTCGAAGTCATGCTGCCAGCGGACCGTCCCTTTCGCGAGATCGAGGGCCGCCGCCGTACAGTTCTCTCCTAGCCGCGCCCGGCCTTGCACCAGATACACGCTCCCCTGGCCGGCCACCACGTACCGCGGCTCCTTGGCCTCATGTTTCCAGCGGAGTCTTCCGCCGGCGATCTCGACCGCGCGCACCGACGCATCATCGACGGCGATCAGAAGATCGCCCTCGCAGAGGATCTCAGCAGGCATGCCCGCCTCCGGATACTCGCACGCCGGCTTGCCGGTCGCCGCGTCCAGCGCCACCAGCTTCTTCCCCGCGACCGCAAACAACCGCCCGCCCACGGCCACCGGCCGGACGCTCCCCACCGCCGACCGGAAGTTGAACCCGCCGCGGGCCGGCGACGGCTCCAGGTCGTGCTGCCAGAGCCGCAGCCCGTTGAACCCGTCGCGGGCAATCACCCCGGCATAGAAGTTCCGGCCGCCGGAGGTGACCATGTTGCTGATTTCCTGTTGCGGGCCGGCGATCCAGCGGACCCGGCGCGGCGGCCCGACCAGTTGGTCGTGCGAGACCGCGTTGCCGTCGGGCCCGTGCCGCGGGTGGGTCCACTCGTCCATGGCCGCCGGGCGCGGCTTGCGCGCGACAAGCCACGCTCCGTCCGGCGGGAGTTTGCGGATGTCCTTAAAACCGGCTGCTTGCAGTTCGGCGCCGCCGGCCAACGCAGCGGGCACGCAAACCGCGCCGTCCGGGCACAGCACGCGCGCGGCCTCGCCGAGCGGCACTTCGCTTCCCGCTCCACCATCGAGCACCAGGAGGTTGACCAGGTTCTCCGTGTAAGGGAGTTTGCCTTTCGGGCCCAGTTGGTCAGCCGACGCAAGCCCGTAGAGCCCTTGATCGGCGATGGCCTTCCGGGCCCGTTGGACGGCTGCCGGATCGCGGTCGAGCACCTGGGCCAAGAACGGACCGCTCCGAACGGCGGCCAGCGCACTCTCGATTCCTTCCTGCCGCGCGCCGACCACCACCACCAGTCCCCCGCGAATGCCGGATGCCTGGAGCATCGGGGACAATGCCGGCCCCTCCGCCCTCGCATGTCCCAAAACCAGGACCAGCGCGGCCAGCGTAATCGAAACGAGCGGACAAGGACGAAGACAAGCAGCATTTCTCAGCGACACGGCATCCCTCCTAAAATCGCGGCAGCGAATCAATGGCCGAACGCATCCCAGAGTAAGCCGCCCACGCCTGCGCTGCAAGGCTGAGACGAACCGGCGGGGCCTTGACGCGCGGGGGACGTGCCACTATTGTGAGGGGAGCCTCGTAGGACAGGCTTTCAGCCTGTCCCTCGTAGCACGGTAGGCTGGGGCGGAGCGAAGTGGAGCCCCAGCAGAAGGAGGTTGAGTTTTTTGACCCAACCGGGCCAAGAGCAAGCTGGGGCTGCGCCCCAGCCTACAGGTCTCTCGCCTGCGCGTTCGGACGGCACTCATTTCCCGGGGGTGGGCCATGGCCGAAGCCTTCGACGCCTATCACGTCTGGCTGGGGATTCCCCCGGAAGAGCAGCCGCCGAGTTGCTATCGCCTCTTGGGCATCCCGCCGTTTGAAGAGCGAACCGGACAATCCGGAAGATCGTTCCACGGGTTTACGAACCGGTGCCTCGGTTCTTCTGGTCTTGCCCTGCCTCCCATGATTAGGGCGAACTCAAATCGTCTTCCACACTTCGGCGGATAGCCGCGATTGCATCCCGGTCTTGTTCCGTCAACGCATCAACCTCCACTTGAAGAAGGGTATAGCTCAGCGAAGCTAGCCAGCGCCGACGATCGGATTGGCACGTAGCGTCCGTAGCATCCGACCATGGATTGACCTTCTCCACGCCCCGAGTCCGACGATCGTGGATCGCAGCCAAGGTTGCGTAACGTTCTGCCAAGTTCAGGACTCGGTCTGTTCGAAGGGGCAAAGGAGGGGATGTATCCGGTTCGCTTGCCGACGCAAGATCGGGAGGGACCCAGGCTTCGAGCCAGCCTGTCCGGTCTTCCTTGTAATACTGGTCCCACACCCAGTTCAGTTCGCTCTCACGGAGAACCTCGTTCGGCTGGGCTGCCGACGGCCTAGTCCGTAATCGCTCCTCCCGCTCCACAACACGCTCGAAATGGTTCTTCCTCCGCTCCAGCCAAACCTTGTGTTCCTCGTCGCGCTCGTTTGAATCATTGCCCCATTGGAGCAACATTTCTCGAAACCGCCCAATGGCCCTGTATTCGTCGATGAGCTTGCGGATAGCCCACGCTTCGGTGTCGATCCAACTGCTTGCCGCGCGAGCCTTACGTTGAAGTCGTTGAATCTCGCCGACCTGGGTTGCCGCAGTTTCGCCTTGAGGCGATCGAGGCGCTTCGTGAGACGGGGCAAACGTGGGGAACGTCGTCTCCACCGGTCGGGGGTCCAGCGGTGCGGCTGCGGCCGGATGGAGACCGAGGGAGACGACCTGCCCGAGGGGCGGCTTGGTGACCGCGGGCTGCTCGGTCAATTCGCGGTACAGGGCTTGATAGCCTGCGTGCGCGAGGTCAAATCTCTCGACCTGATAGCGCGTGTGGTTGCGAATCGGAACGGGAATGCAGTCTTCAGTGGCGCCGGGTAGCAGCACGGGAATGAACCGCGTATTGCCTTTCGCGTCGTAGATGTAGCTGTAAATAATACCACCTTCCCAAAAGACGCCTCGTCCTTCATCCGCGTGAACCCTGTTCTCCACCCGGTCGCGGTAGGTTTCGGTGCAGATCATCAGAACGAACTTGGAGACTTCCGGCCGCAACTGCCTCTCGCACCACTGGGGCCAACCCTCGGGCGGCCGCACATGATAGCGGTCAAGTTCGGCAGCGACGCCGTGGCTGCGCAGGGCATTGGCCAGTTGGAGGACACGTTCGCAGTGCTCGTCAGCATCGTGACTGTAGCTGATGAAGACCTTGCTCACGTCTCGACCTTCGCCTTGCCCCGACTTGACGCTGTCGGCAGGATTCGTTCGGCACTTCGTGAGTTCTCCCTCCCCCCAAGCACGTAACGTCGGAATGTCCGTCAAGAGAATGTCTTTTTGCCGATTCCTCCAACCTGTCACTGTCCGACAGGGCCGGCTTCTATCCCGGAGTGTCAACCACGTCCCTAATGGCTCGGGGCTTGGGAGAGCGCCCAGACTCTCCACGGCGTCGTACAAAGGGTGCCCCGCCTCCAAGGGGAAGAACTCAAGTTGTCGGGCGTTTCGCGCAGCTTTTTCGTAAGCGGTCAATTCCTGAAGGAACGTCAAGAGCTTGTGTTCCCTATCATCGCTCCGAGGCGATTGCGAGTCAGCATTGCCGCCTCCCTGCGCTAGCGCTGGTGTTCCCGGCGCGGTCGTTGTCGGCACCGCCGCGCCAGCCTGCAGGTTGCGGTTGAAGTCCCGAATTCGTTGGAGTTTACGCATCCGGTCCCATGCTTCGGAGCACCCCGTCCGCCGGATTTCTCGTTGATTGCCGAACCACGAGAATCCCGGTGGACTCTTCAGGTACGCCTCTAAGCGAGCCATTTCCTTTGGCGTTAGTTCGGCATCCTCCGGCCCGGCAAGCAGTCGCTCGATAAGGTCCCCGGCGTTGCCTTCGTTCGACTCGCCTTCGGCCGCGGGGAACGGAACCTTCTTTGTATGACGTAGGACCGCCGACCATCCCCGCTTACCGGCAGCCCCCAAATCGGAATTGGCGTAGTACGTCCAACCGTCATCGATGCTAATCGTCCCGATGCTTCCGTTGACGATGCGCTGTAGCGCGCGCACTTCGTCCGCGACGTCCGGCGGTAGGGTCTGCAATTCTCTGTCCGCGCGTTTTAACCCTTCCTGAAACCGCAGAAAAGCCCGGTCCTCATCCCGGCCGAGCAAAACGGCGACGATGGCGTTTGGATCGCCACCGGCGAGCGTGTCGGCAAAGAAGAGTGCCGGCGAGAAAACTTCGTGGATAAGCCATTGCATGATTTCAACTCTCGCCAAACGGGTCGCCCCATGCCGCTTGGTTGTCCGGTTTGCAGCCCGCGGCAACCTTCCCGACAATGCCTCCATTGTAGCAACAAGTCGGCTGAACTACGCAGACGCTTCCCTGGCCGCCAAGTGTACGCCGACACGCTCATGGCACCGACGGCAAGTAGTGCAGGGCCGGAGGGCTCGGGAGTGATATTCGGAGTCAGAGCGGAGGTGTGTGTTGCGTGGCTGCGGTTGCCGTCCCCATGCCTTACCCTACTTGCGGGGCATCGCGCTCTGCTGAGAATAGGGGAATATCGAGTCCTTCACGTTCGCGGACCAATCCTCGGGACGGGCCACAAGCGTCGGCATGGGCGAGAAATGTAAACCATTTTCGCGATTCGATCCTCGGTACGCTTCATTATTCGCCTAGCAACCCTAGTGTCGTTGAGAACTGCGCCCTGTTGGCTGGGGACGTTCCCGAGGGAAGTCGCAGGTGCTTCAAGGCCGACCCGATGTTCGTGGACCCGGCGAAGTTCGACTATCGCCTGAAGCCCGGGAGCCCGTGCATCGGCAAGGCGTCCGACGGCGGGGACATCGGCTGCCGCTTTACGCCCGAGATGATCGATCTCTGCAAGGTCGCCCTGGACCTGCGCCGCCGCGGGATCCTGAAGTTCTGACCTTTGGAGTGCGGCGATTCATCGCCGCTTTTTTGGGAGACGCCAACGAGCGCGTCCGACGGGCGCCGGCCGGCGGCGTGGTTCGCTGCCGCTAAGGAAAGCGGCGATGAATCGCCGCACTCCAAAGTACGGTCTGCGACGCGCTTGTCCCGTAGGGACATTTGACAATAGCCCAGCGATTCATCGCTGGGTATGATTTCGTCCATTCGGCCGTCCCTACGGGACTTCGTCCATTCGGCCGTCCCTACGGGACTTCGTCCATTCGGCCGTCCCTACGGGA
>CAYGZI010000021.1:0-1293 GCA_964354245.1 uncultured Planctomycetaceae bacterium | reverse complement strand
CGGACGGGTGCGGGGGTTGCCCGTTTACCCAGCGATGAATCGCTGGGCTATCATCGAACGTCCCTACGGGACGGAACTTTCGCCTGATGCCCCGGCAGCCCGTGCATCAAGAAGGCGTCCGACGGCGGGGACATCGGCTGCCGCTTTACGCCCGAGATGATCGAGCTCTGCAAGGTCGCCCTCGACCTCCGCCGCCGCGGGATCCTCAAGTTCTGACGCGGCAAGCCGGTTGCCTGGCCGGCGCCGGCGGACTAGGATGATTGGGGATGGCCATTACTGGAGACGGTTTCTCCTGGGAATCGTTGCGGAGAGGTCGAACCATGAGTGAGGTTGCGATCCGATTGCACATCGAGCCGTTGGACGAAGGGGGCTACGTGGCTACCAGCCCGGACGTGCCGGGCCTGGTGGCTGAGGGCCGAAGCATCGTCGAGACGGCGGAGATCGCGCAAGGGCTGGCCCGAAAGATCGCGGAGTCCTGCCTGGAGCACGGCGATCTTCTCCCTCCCGCGCTGGCGGCGATGGTCGGCGGCCGGCACGTCGAGCTGGTCATTCCGGTAGGCATCGGCTGATGGGCAGACTCTCCGGGTTCAAGTACGCGGAGGTGGCCCGACGGCTGCGAGCGCTGGGCTGGCGCTATGACCGGCCCGGCCCGGGAAGCCACGAGGTGTGGCGTCATCCGGGAACGGGCCGCCGGGTCACGTTGCCCCACCATGCGCGCGACATGGCGGAAGGGACCTTGCGGGCTATCCTGCGGGAAGCAGGAATCGACGTGGACGACTTCTTGAAGGCGTGAGCACGCCGAAGATGATCGAACTCTGCAAGGTCGCCCTCGACCTGCGCCGCCGCGGGATCCTCAAGTTCTGAGCGGGTTGTGCGTCCTGGCGTCCGCGGCGATTCCCAAGGTTTCGCCGGCGGCATGGTCAGGCCATCCATTCGGGCTCGGGGATTTCCGCATTCACGAGGATGGTCCTTAAGGTCCCCAGCGGGAGCTGGCGCCCACGGTGTTGCGGCACGATGACCTGGCGGCGCGACTGCGGGTGGCGCCACTTGCGATGGCTCCCTTTCTGAGAGACAAACTCGAAGCCGTGGCGCTGCAAAACGGTCTCCACCTCCCGCGCCGTCATACGGCGGATGCGTCCGGCCATCAGACGACCACCTCGCAGGCGATCGCGCCGGGCGCCAGGTCCAGGGGCGAAGGCTCGAGGTAAAGCGAAATCGCCTCGCAGATGTTGTCCAGGGCTTCCTCTTTCGATTGGCCGGCTGAGGTACAGCCGGGCAACTCCGGGCACCACA
>CAYGZI010000020.1:0-20529 GCA_964354245.1 uncultured Planctomycetaceae bacterium | reverse complement strand
ACTGGATCGCGCAGCGCGGGAGGTGTCGCATGAGCCTGGCGAGCCTGCCGCTCTTGGCCCAAGAAGCGATCCATTACCGCCTCCAATGGGGAAGGATCCACTCGAAGCTCGATCTGATCCTGGCGGCCGCGGTTTGCGCGGGGCTCGTGGCTTTTGTCTGGGCCATGTACCGGCGCGACGCCCGCGAGCTGGGGCGCGTCTGGGGCTGGCTCTTGGCGGCGATGCGAAGCGCGGTCTTCGTGGCCCTGCTGATTATCTTTCTCCAGCCGCAGTGGCGGGCCGAGCGCGAGGAAGTCCAGAACCCGCGCGTGGTCGTCTTGGTCGATACCAGCCAGAGCATGAAGCTGGTCGATCGCGAGGTCTCTCCCCTAAGCCGCCAGCGCCAGGTTGCCGCGGCTCTGGCCAAGAGCGATTTTGTCGAGAGACTGCGCGACGCCCACGACGTGGTGTTGATGCGATTCGACGACGCCGTGCGCCAGATCGCCATGCTGCCGAAGCGGGAGGAGATGGGAGTCGAGAGTCCAGAGTCGAGAGTCGAGAGCCAGACCCTCGACTCTGGACTCTGGACTCTGGACTCTCGACTCTCCACTCTCGACTGGGACAAGGCCCTGGAGCCGGCAGGCAGGGAAACTCGCCTGGGGGAGGCCCTGCAGCAGGCGATTGTCCAGCAGCACGGCATCCCGGTCGCAGGGATCGTCCTGCTGAGCGACGGCGGCCAGAATGCCGGGCGCGGGCCGGAGAGCGTCCTGGAAATGGCCGCGGAGGCCAAGATCCCGCTCTTCCCGGTGGGGATCGGCTCGACCAGGCCGCCGGCCAACGTGGCCGTCGAGGACCTGGAGGTCCCGGAGCGGCTAAGCGCCAACGACTCGTACACCGTGACCGGGCGGCTTCGCGCCCAGGGGCTCGCCGGCCAGTCGGTCGGCGTTCAACTCGTAGTCCGCAACCTGGACAACGGGACCGAGCAAGTCCTGCCGACCAAGACCGAGATCCTGCCCAAGGACGGCGAGCCGCTGGAAGTGAAGTTCCGCCTGACGCCCCAGAAGGATGAGAAGGGACGCCGGCGGATCGTGTTGCGGGTGCTCCCTCCCAAGGGCGACCGCAACCCCGACGACAACCAGCGGGCCGCCGATACCGAGATCGAGGACCGCAAGATCCACGTCTTGCTGTTTGCGGGCGCTGCCTCGCGCGAGTATCAGTTCGTGCGCGGGCTGCTCCACCGCGACAAGCAGACGACGATCTGCGACGTGCTGCTCCAGACCGGCGCCAAGGAGATTTCCCAGGACGCCGCCAAGATCCTGGATGCCTTTCCCGCCACCGCGCAGGCCATGGACCAGTACGACTGCGTGGTCGCCTTCGATCCGCAGTGGCAAGCCCTCAAGCCCGCCCATGCGGACCTGCTGGAAAAGTGGGTCGGCGAGCAAGGCGGGGGGCTGATTGTCGTGGCCGGGCCGGTCTACGCCGGGCAAACCGTCGGCGGCTGGGTCCAGGACCCGGCGATGGTCAAGATCCGGGCCCTTTATCCCGTCGAGTTTCACGGGCGTGCGACGGTCCTGGAGAGCGGGAGCTTCACTCGCCGGGAGCCGTGCCGGCTTGAATTCACGGACGAGTACCGCGATGCCCCGTTCCTCTGGCTGGCCGAGGAGGCGGCCAAAGACCGCCGGGCATGGCATCACTTCTTCACGGGTCGCGACGAGGATCCTGATCGAAGCCTGCCCCAGACGCCGGCCGAGAAGCTCAAGCCCCCGTTCGGAATCCACGGCTGCTTTCCGATCCGCGGGCCCAAGCCCAGTGCGAAGGTGTATGCCCGGTTTGCGGACCCGCAGGCGGCCGAAGACGGGCTGCCGCCGGTCTACATGGCGGGTCAGTTCTATGGCTGCGGGCGGGTGTTCTATCTGGGGAGCGGCGAGCTATGGCGGCTTCGCCGCGCGGGCGAAGGCTACTTCGAGCGGTTTTACACGGGGCTGGTGCGCCACGTGGCCCAAGTCCGCCTGTTGCAGCAATCCAAGCGCGGATCGTTGGCCGTGGACAAGGAGCAATGCCTGGCCGGGAGCACGGTCGAGGTCCGGGCCCAGTTGAAAGACGCCCAGTCGCAGCCGCTCCGGGCCGCGAAGGTGCCTTTGCAGGTGATCCAGCCGGACGGCGCGATCCAGACGGCAACGCTGCGGCCGGACCCGAGCCGGGCCGGGGCCTATACCGGACAGGTCACCGTGCTGCAAAAGGGGCAGTATCGGCTTCAGGTCTCCGGACCGGAGGTCGGCGAGGAGCGGATTTTCCGGCGGATCCAGGTCAACCTGCCCGATCTGGAGCAGGAGACCCTCCAGCGCGACGAGGCCCTGCTCAAGCGCCTGGCCGACGGGTTCAAGGACCTCCAGGGGCGGAAACTGTGCGAGGGGAAATACTACGGCACGCTCGGCGATGCCTTCGGGCCCAACGCGGCCGATCCCCTGGCGGGCCACTTGCAGGGCGAGCCGAGGGTCCTGCTCATCGAGGACGCCCCCGATACCGAGTGGGAGCGGGTTTGGCTGGGGTGGATGATGATCGGAATCTGCGGGCTGCTTTGCGGGGAGTGGCTGATAAGGCGGCTATGGAAATTGGCGTAGGAGACACAGAGTACGGATGTTTCACGCAAAGGCGCGAAGGCGCCAAGGAGAGAGGGAGTGGGAAGACAGGAGACAGGAGACAGAAGATGGAAGATGGAAGACACGCGGCGGAAGGTCGAAGGTGCCGAACGAAATGGAAAGACAATTGCGAACGGCCGAGTCGCTCAGCCACAGAGAAGACCACCTTCTGTCTCCTTTCTCCTGTCTTCTATCTCCTTTCTCCGCGCCTTTGCGCCTTTGCGTGAAACCTTTTGATTACCGCGGCTTGACCCCATGACGACGAGCGTCCTTCAACCCGAGCTGGCCCCGGCGATCCGGCAGGTGCTTGATGCCCTGCGGCGGCGGATCCGATGGTACGTCTGGCTGGAAGGGCTGGGGTGGGCCGTTGCGTGGCTCGGGGCGGCCTTCTGGGCCAGCCTGGCCCTGGACCGCTACATCGAGTTCGTGCCCGCGGTGCGTCTGATCCTCGCGGGCCTGGTGGGCCTGGTCCTGGCCTGGGTGCTCTTCCGCCGGATTGTTCGCCGGGCCTTCGTGCCCCTTCGCGACCCGAGCATGGCCTTGCTGCTGGAGCGCTATTTCCCACAGTTCCGCGACAGCCTGCTGACGGCCGTCGAGTTGTCCGAGGGTGGGGCCGCCGTCAAGGGGCTGAATCCCGAACTCCTCGCCCGCACTCGGCGAAGCGCCGCAGCGCCGCTGGGCGAAGTCCGCCTGCGCCGGGTGTTCAATCCCCGGCCGCTCCGGACGAGTCTGGTGGCGGCAGGGCTGCTGGCCGCATCCGTCGGGCTGTACGGGTTTCTCCAGCCCGAGACCATCGGCATCTGGGCCCGCCGGAGCCTCCTTTTTGCCGACGAGCAGTGGCCGCGCGATACGCGACTCGTGATGGAGGGCTTTGACGGCGGCTTCATCAAGGTCCTGCGCGGCACCAGCGTTACCGTCGTGGCCTTGGCCGACCGGGGCGATCCCGACGTGCCCGAGAGGGTCTACATTGTGCCCGACAGGGTTTACGTGGATTACGTGGAGGGCGGCGCCCGGAAGTCCAAGCCGATGCGCCGCCACGGCGACGTTGGCCCGGCCGCCGACCGTTATCAGCGCTTCTCGCACGTGTTTGAGAACGTCGTCAACCCGATCGCTTTTGACGTGGCCGGCGGCGACGACGCCATCCGCGGCCTGGAGATTCAGGTCGTGGACAGCCCGGGGATCGTCGCCATGCAGATCGACTGCGAGTACCCGCCCTACACGGGCCGCTCGCCCAGGTCGTTTCCCGTGACGGGGATCATGCAGTTTCCCATGGGAAGCCGGATCGCCATCCGGGCCGCCAGCAACAAGGATCTGGTTCAAGTCCGGGTGGCTCGCTCACAAGAAGGGTCGCCGCGTGGGAAGCCCTCGGGGGGGCCCGCTGCGGTCTTGCTTCGCCCTGACCCGGACAACCCGCGGTCTTTCACACACGATATTGGAACCCTCACCAAGGAAATGACCCTTCTTTTCACCCTGCTGGACACCGACGGGATTCAAAGCCGAGAGCCGGTGCAACTGACCCTGGGGGTCGTGGAAGATGAGCGGCCCCGGCTGGCTGCGCGGCTCCAGGGGATCGGCTCGGAGCGTTTGGCGATTGCGCCGCGGGCCGTGCTGCCGGTGGTGGGGCAAGCAACCGACGACTACGGGCTGGCCCGGGTCTGGTTCGAGTATGCGGTGGATCAGCAGGCGCCGGCGTCCAAGGACCTCGCCACCCCGGCAGGGAATGCCACGGAATATCCCATTAAGGTGGTATTTGACGCGGCCCCGTTGGAATTAAAGCCCGGCCAGAGGCTGGGCGTTTGCCTCAAGGCCGCAGACCGCTTTAATATAGAGGGTGGCCCCAACGTGGGCTCCAGCGAGCGCTGGGTCCTGGAGGTGGTCACGCCGCAGCAGTTGCAGATCCTGCTGAAGGCCCGGCAACTGAGGCTGCGCAAGGGGTTTGAGGAGACGATCCGGAAGGTCGAACGCACGCGGGACCTGCTTGCAGCGATTGATTTTACCGACCCGCCGAAAGTGGAGCCCCCGAACGGCGGGGCGGCCAAGCAGCCCGCTCCTAAGAGTCCGGAACCCGCAGGGAAGAATCCGGAAAAAGGCCCCGAGGCGAAACCCAAGCCGCCCCAGGAGGTTGAGTCTCCTGAGGACCGCCGGGCCCAGCGGCTCTTGGACGTCCGCACGGCCACGGAGAACAGCGACAACGACGCCCACGAGGTGCTCAGTCTGGCCGAGGCCTTCGGCGAAATCCGCGAGGAGCTGATCAATAACCGCATCGACGACGAAGATGGAAAACGCCGCCTGCAGGAGGAGATCGCCCTGCCGCTCCGGCGCATTGGGGAGGAGATGTTTGCCGAGTTGGGCCGCCGGCTGGACCGGCTCCAGGCAGGTCTCTCCGACGCCGACGCCCGGCCCAAGAGCCGGGACCAGGCCGTCCAGCAGGCCGAGGCCATCCTGCGGGCCATGCGCGAGGTCCTCGGCAAGATGAGCCGGTTGGAAGAGCTCAACGAGGTGATCGAGAAGCTGCGGGCGATCCTCCGCACGCACGAGCAGGTTCAGAGGCTGACCGGGCAGCGGCGCAGGGAACGGCTGAGCGAGCTGAAGGAGAAGTCGCCATGACCTTCGCCACGGAATCGTTACCGCGGATCTGGGGAGCGATCGCCGTCGTGGTCCTTGGGGCCGCTGCGGCAGGCGCGCAGGTCCCGCCACCCGCCACCCGCCACACGCCACCCGCCACCACGGAGAAGGTCTTGCCCGAAAGGCTGGTCGCCGAGCAGGAGGCGGTGGCAAAGCGTTTCGACCAACTGGAGAAGTCGCTCCTGGAGATGGCCGAGCTGAGCCTGGTGGTCGATCCCGAGCGTGGGGAGGTGCTTCGCAAGGCGATCGCACAGAGCAAGGACCGCTTGATCCTGGCCCGCCTGGAGGAGACGGTCCGCCTGCTCCAGAAAGAGCAGCTTGCCGACGCGTCGGAGGCCCAGACCGCGGTGGACCGGGAGTTGCGGGCCTTGGTCGAGCTGCTGCTGAGCAGCGACCGCGCCAAGCGGCTCGAATCGGGAAAGGCCCGGATCCGCGAGTATCTCAAGCGTCTCGGGGTCATCCTCAACCAGCAGAAGGACATCCAGGCCCGGACTCCCGCGCCCGGCGACCCCAAGCCACTGGCCGAGGAGCAAGGCCGTCTGGCCGGGAAGACCGACGACCTGTCGCAAGACATCAAGGCCCGGGAGGAAGGCCCGGACAAGCCGCCGCCGGAAACGGCCAAGAAAGCCGATGCGCCGCCCAAGGGCAAACCTCCGGCCGGCAAAGAAGCCAAGAGCGGCTCCGAAGGGCAGCCGAAGGCGCCAAGTCCCGGGCAAGGCCAAGATCAGGCTCAAGGCAAGAAGCCCTCTCAAGACCAGGATCAGACGCCGCCGCCTTCGTCTCAGGAGAATCCCGCGCGCAAGCGGCTTGAGGCCGCACGCCAGCGCATGCGCGAGGCCGAGCAGAAACTCAAGGAGGCCGAGCGCAAGGGCGCGGCGGAGAAACAGGAAGAGGCCATCCGCGAGCTCCAGCAGGCCAAGGCCGCCTTGGAAGAGATCCTGCGCCAGCTCCGCGAGGAAGAAATGGAGCGGGTCCTCGCCTCGCTCGAAGCCCGCTTCACCAAGATGCTGCAAATGCAGCGGGCCGTCCTGGAGGGGACGATCGAGCTGGACAAGGTGCCGCGGGACCGCTGGACGCGGGTCGAGCAGAACCGCTCGGGCGACCTGAGCGGCAAGGAAAGCGAGATCGACTTGGAGGCCGAGAAGGCACTCGCGCTATTGCGCGAGGAGGGCAGCGCCGTGGCGTTTCCCGAGGCGGTGGGGCAGATGCGCGAAGACATCCGCCAAGTGATCGAGCGGCTGTCCCAGGCCAAGGTGGACAAGCTCACGCAGGACGTCGAGCAGGACGTGATCGCCGCTTTGGAGGAAATGCTCAAGGCCCTCAAAAAGGCCCTCAAGGACCTGGAGAAGCAGCGGCGGCAACCGCCCAATTCCATGCCGATGGACCCGCAGGACCAGCCGCTGGTGGACGTGTTGTCGGAAATCAAGCTGATCCGCTCGCTGCAGGTGTGGGTCAACAACCGCACGGAGCGGTACACCAAACAGATCAAGGGCGAGCAGGCGGACAGCCTCGACCTGATCGAGGCCATCCAGAGGCTCGCCGAGCGCCAGGAGCGGATCTACCGGATCACGCGGGACCTAAGCGCGGGGAAGAACCGATGAGAAGAGGGATTGGGGATTGGCCGCGTAGCGGGCGGGCTTGCCCGCCGCTTCGGTTGCAGCGATTAGCGTGTGTTTGCGGGGAACGTCGATGAGCGCGTTTCAGAAGAAGTGGATTGTGCCGCTCGCGGGCGCCGGGCTGCTGGGGATCGTGGCCATCGCCTCCGCGGCGCAAGTGCCCGACGCGGCTCCTCAATCCCCGCCCTGGCAGGCCCCCCAGGCCGACGAAGTGAAAAAGGAGGTCTTCGCCTGGCTCGACGGGCGCAAGCCCGATGCAGCCCTGCGCAGCCGGGCCGATGCCCTCTGGCCGGCCGCGCCGGACCAGCCTGCCGGGCTCGATCTGCTGGGACGCGTGGTGGAGACCTTTGCCGTGGCCGACGAGGGCGCCCGGAAGCTCGTGGATCTTTGCAGCCGGCCGCGCGACCGCAAAGGGCCCCCGCCGCAGCCGTGGCGGGCCGACCCCAAGATGCCGCCGCTGGTGGCCAACAACTTGCGCCTCTGGTACGGCCGGTGGCTGGTCCAGGAATCGCTGTACGACGAGGCCCTGGACCAGTTGGCCGGGCTGAAGCCGGAGGACGTGGTCGATCCGGCCACGCTCCTGTTCTGCCAGGCGGTCGCCAACCACCGGCTCTTGAACCAGGAGCCGGGCCTGGAGGCGATCGGCCGGCTCTTGGAGAACCCCGAGCACGGCCCGAAACGCTATACAGCCGTCGCCCGCCTCATGGAAGGCGAGCTGAAAGACCTCAAGGAGGATTCGCTGGACCACATTGCCCGGCGCATGCAGGACATCGAGCGACGCTTGGACTTGGGCCGGGCGGGACCCAAGGTCCGCACGATCGAGGACGGCGTGGTCAAGTCGTTGGACAAGCTAATCGAAGAGCTGGAAAAGCAGCAACAGCAGCAGGCCGGCGGCGGCAACAACGTGCAGCCCCAGAAACCGGCCCAGGACAGCTTCCCCATGGGCGGCAAGGGAAGCGGCGTCGTGACCAAGCGGGACGTGGGCCACCAGAGCGGCTGGGGCAATCTCCCGCCCCGCGAGCGCGAGGAGGCCATGCAGCAGATCGGGCGCCAGTTCCCGTCCCACTACCGCGACGCGATCGAACAGTACTTCCGGAAACTGGCCACGGAGGGCACGCCATAAAGCCGCGACCGGTGGTCGCGCCGAATGGGGACCGCGACCGGTGGTCGCGACAAAATGGGACCGCGACCAACGGTCGCACCGAATGGGGACCGCGACCAACAGTCGCGGCTTTTTGAGATTATGTGGACTTTAGTCTTTAGCATCGGTTTGCTTGCGGCCGCTCCGCCCGCGGTCGAGGTGGAAATGCTCGACGGCGCCGCCATGGCCGGCGGCTTGTCGGAACTTGGCCTCCAGGGGATCAAGCTCACCACGGAGCGCGGGCCGGTCGCGTTGGAGATCGGCAAGCTGGCGGGCATTTCCCCCAAGGGCGTGCCAGAGGGGGCGGGGTCGGCGCCCGCCGTATGGCTGGAGCTGGTGGACGGCTCTTCGCCGGTCGGCTCGGCCTACACGGCGACCGAAGGCCGCGCGAGGCTGACGCTGCCCGGCGGCGAGCCCCTCGACCTTCCCACGCAGGACGTCCGGTGGGTCCGGTTCCAGGCGCCGAGCGGGGCCGCGCCCGCCCAGTGGTCGCGGATCCTCGGCATGGACCTGAAGAGCGATCTGTTGGCGGTCAAGACCGCCGACGGAATCGACTACCACAAGGGGCTCTTGCGCGACGTGACCGCCGAGGCCGTGAAATTCGAGCTCGACGGCGAGCTGTTGCCCATTCAGCGGAGCAAGGTCTACGGGCTGGCCTACTATCACCCTGCCGGGCGCGAGCTGCCGCAGGCCCTGGGCGCAATCGTCGAAACGTCGGGGGCAACCTGGTCCATGCGGACGATCCAACTGGCCGGCGAGCGGATCGAGTGGACCACACCCACCGGCCTGAAGCTGTCCCGTGGGCCGGCCGCGATCAAGCGGATCGACTTTTCCAAGGGCAAGATCGCGTATCTGAGCGATTTGGAGCCCGAGTCGGTCGCGTGGACGCCGTACGTCCACTTCGGCAAGGACTTCCCGGCGCGCACGGAGTCGGCCGCCCCGCGGCGGGACCGCAGCCGCGACGCCGGGCCGTTGGTGCTGGACGGAAAGAGCTACAGGAAGGGCCTGGGCCTTTCGAGCCGCACCCTGGTGGTCTACCGCCTCCCGGAGCGGTTCAGCCGCTTCGTCGCCACGGTGGGCATCGACGACCGGGTCCGCCCGCTGGGCCACGTGCGCCTCGTGATCCGTGGCGACGACAAGACTCTGCTGGATACCGCGGTCGCCGGCACGGAGCCGGCCCAGCCGGTCAACCTGGACCTCGCGGGCGTGCGCCGGCTGAGCATCCTGGTGGACTTTGGCGAGGACCTCGACGTGGCCGATCACCTGGACCTTGGCGACGCGAAGCTGGTGAAATGAAACGCACGTTTGACAACACGTTTTCGTTGCAGTGTCTGCTCGCCGTCGCGACGCTGGTGTCGGCATCGCCGTGGCTCTTCGCGGCGGACGTCGATCCCGCCGTGCTCCGGGCCGAGTCCGAGCGGATCGCCGTGATGGACAAGGCAAAGCCGCCCGTGCTGGCCATCTTCTCGCCCGCGGGGGCCGGCGGCGGTGCGGGCGTGGTCATCTCGCCGGACGGTTATGCCCTGACCAACTTCCACGTAGCCTATCCCTGCGGCAGTTTCATGAAGTGCGGCATGCCCGATGGCCGGGTCTACGACGCGGTGATCGTCGGCATCGACCCGACCGGCGACGTGGCCCTGGTGAAGCTCTTCGGGCGCGACGATTTTCCCTGTGCCGAGATGGCCGACAGCGACCTCGCGAAGGTGGGCGACGCGGTCTTCGCCATGGGGAACCCGTTTTTGCTGGCCACGGATTTCCGCCCCACCGTGACCTACGGAATCCTCTCGGGCGTCCACCGCTACCAGTTTCCCGCCGGCACGCTCTTGGAATACACCGACTGCCTCCAGACCGACGCCTCGATCAACCCGGGCAACTCGGGCGGGCCGCTTTTCGACGCCCAGGGGCGCCTGATCGGCATCAACGGCCGGGCGTCGTTCGAGAAGCGCGGCCGGGTGAGCGTGGGCGTCGGGTACGCCATCTCGATCAACCAGATCAAGAACTTCCTCGGCCATCTGCGGAGCGGGCGGATCGTGGACCACGCCACGCTGGGCGCGACCGCGGGCTTCGACGAAAACCGCCGCGTGGTGGTGACGGACATTCTGGAGCACTCCGACGCCTTTCGCCGCGGTCTGCGCTACGGCGACGAGATCGTCAGCTTCGCCGGCCGGCCCATCGAGACCCCCAACGGATTGAAGAACGTGCTGGGGATCTTTCCCAAGGGGTGGCGCGTCCCGCTGAGTTTTCGCCGCGAGGGGAAGCGCTTTGACGTGCTCGTGCGCCTGGCGGGCGTCCACACGGAGAGCGACCTGCTGGAGAAGCTGGCCCGCGGCGGCCAGCGGCCCCCCATGCCGATCCCCAAGCCGAAACCGAAGCCCGGCGAGAAACCCGAGAGCCGGAAGCCGAAATCGCCCGACGAAGACATCCCCGTCCCCACGCCGCCGGACGACGGCGGGCCGCTCCGCCCGGGCGAGCCCAAGCCCGCCATGCCCGAGATCGTCAAGAAGCACTTCGAGGAGAAGCGGGGCTACGCCAACTACTACTTCAACCGGCTGAACCGCGACCGGGTCTTCAAGGCGTGGGCCGCACGCGGCGATTTCGCGTCGCTGGACAAGCCTTGGGTCCTCACCGGCCCGCTCGACGGCGGCGGCAAGTTCCGCTTCGAGATTGCGGCTCAGCAGATCGTGCTCACGCTCCCGAAGGAGCAGATCAGTTGGCCGGTGACCGACGAGCTCGGCTCGTCGCTGGCGCCGCCCGACAGCGGCGGGCTGTTCGCAGCACTGCACCTCTGGCGGCGATTGGCGATCCTGGGGCCCGAGCGGTTCGGCGAGGTCTATTACCTCGGCACGGCTCCCTTTCCGGGCTGCGACGGGCCGGCGGACGTGCTGGTTGGACTGCACGGCGGCGTGGAATGCCGATTCGCGTTCGATTCCAAGACCGGGCTCTTGGCGGGCCTGGAGATGTTCCCCTACGAGAACGCCGATCCGTGCGAGGTCTATTTTGCCGACTACCGCGACGTGGGCGGCCGGCAGTTTCCACACCGGATCGAAGTCCGCTTCGGCAGCGAGACCTTTGCGACGTTCCGCGTGGAGACGGTGGAGTTTGCGAAGTAGTCGGTAGACAGTAGGAAGAAGACGGAAGTGCGCGGAATATCGGTATCACCAATGCGTTGGATCCTCGGGGGGCTTGCCCTCTTCGCGGCTTTCCAGGCTACCGCCGCGCCGCCGATCCCCGAGACCGTGGTCCAGGTGCAGCCGAAACTGGTGAAGGTCTACGGCGCCGGCGGCCTGCGCGGTCTGGAAGCCTACCAGAGCGGCTTCCTGATTTCCGCCGAGGGGCACGTGCTGACCGCATGGAGCTACGTCCTGGACAGCGATTCGGTGACCGTGACGCTCAACGACGGGCGCAAGTTCGAGGCCAGGCTCCTCGGGGCCGATCCCCGTTTGGAGGTGGCCGTGCTCAAGATCGAGGCCGCCGGGCTGCCCTACTTCGATCTGCGGCAGGCCGTGGATGCCGAGGCCGGCACGCGCGTGCTGGCCCTGAGCAACCTCTTCGGAGTGGCCATCGGGAACGAGCCGGCGAGCGTCCAGCGCGGGACGATCTCCGTCAAGACGCGTCTGGAGGCCCGCCGCGGCGTGTACGAGATTCCCTACGACGGCCCGGTCTACGTGCTCGACGCCGTGACCAACAATCCCGGGGCAGCCGGCGGCGCGCTGGTCACCCGGCGCGGCCAACTGGTGGCCATGCTCGGCAAGGAGCTGCGCAACGCGCTGAATAGCACGTGGCTCAACTACGCCGTCCCCATCGACCAGCTTCGCGGGACGGTGGAGCAGATTCGGGCCGGGAAGTCCGTCGTGCGCAAGTCCGAGGAAGCGGCCAAGAAGCCGGCCAGGCCGCTCACCTTGGCGATGCTGGGGGTCGTTCTGGTGCCGGACGTGGTCGAGCGCACGCCGCCCTACGTGGACGCCGTGGCGCCGGGCTCGCCCGCTGCCAAGGCCGGCGTCCAGCCCGACGACCTGGTGGTCCTGGTCGGCGACCGCTTCATCCCGTCGTGCAAGGCCCTGGCCGGCGAGCTTCAATACATCGACTTCGAGGACCAGCTCAGGCTGACCGTGCTCCGCGGCCAGCAGATGAAGGAGTTCGTCCTGCAAGTCAGCCCGAAGGACGGTAAGTAGTGGCCCGAACAGGATATTTCAGATTTCAGATTTCAGATTTCAGATTGCAGATAGCAGATCGCGATCGACGCTCTGCGTTCTTCAATTCTCAATTTTCAATTTTCAATTATCAATTCTCAATCTTCAATTCTCAATTTGCATTCAAGCGATCGGCGAGATCCGCGGTGCGACTTCGTCCCACCCTACTGCTTCGTCCCGTCCTCTTCCTCGCCGCGGCCTTGCTCTTCGTCCAGCCCGCGCCGCTCTGGGCGAAGGGCCCCGGCGACCTGGGCGAGATGGAGCAAGCGGCCTTGCGCGCCGCCGTGGACCGCGTGGCGCCTTCGGTGGTCCGCATCGAAACGGGCGGCGGCATGGACCGCGTGGGCCGGGTACACGTCGGCACGGGCCCGACCACCGGCCTGGTCCTGACGCCCGACGGCTACATCGTCTCCAGCGCGGTCAATTTTCTCCATCGCCCGGCCTCGGTCCTGGTCCAATTGCCCGACGGCGGGCGCAAGCCGGCCCAACTGGTGGCCACCGACCGCAACCGCATGTTGGTCCTGCTGAAGATCGACGCCCAAGAGCCGCTTCCCGTGCCCGAGATCGCCCCGGCCGGCGAGGTCCGCGTGGGCCAGTGGGCCATCGCCGTGGGGCGGACCTTCGAAGTCAGCCGCCCCAACATGGCCGTGGGCGTGGTCAGCGCGACCAACCGTATTTGGGGCAAGGCCATCCAGACCGATGCCTCCGTCTCGCCCAACAACTACGGCGGGCCGCTGGTGGACGTCCGCGGCCGATTGCTCGGGGTGCTCGTGCCGCTGTCGCCCACGGAAACCAGCGAGCTGGCCGGGGTCGAGTGGTACGATTCGGGGATCGGATTCGCCGTTCCCGGGCAGACGGTGATGGAGCTACTGCCTCGCCTGAAGCAAGGCAAGGACCTCTTGCCCGGGGTCGTCGGCATCAACATCCCGGCGCAGCAGCTCTACACGGGCGAGCCGCTCCTGACCGCCGTGCGGCCCCGCTCGCCCGCTTACCAGGCCGGACTGAGGGCCGGCGACCGGATCGTCGAGGTCGATGGCGTCAAGATCGCGCTGGCCGCTCAACTCAAGCAGGAGCTCAGCCGCCGCTATGCCGGCGACAAGATCCGCATCGCGGTGCTCCGCGACGGCAAACGGATCGAGCGCGAGTTGGAGCTGGTGGCCAGGCTGGAGCCCTACGAGCACCCGTTTCTGGGCATCCTGCCGCTGCGGCCCGCGGCAGACAAGGCAGAGAAAGAAGGCCCTGGCGTCGTTGTGCGCTACGTCTATCCGGCCAGCCCGGCCGCCAAGTCGGGACTTCAGCCCGCGGACGTTCTCGCGACGTTGGACGGCCAGCCGGTCCGAGACGCCGCCTGGCTCCGCGCGCGTCTGGCGGAGCACGCGCCCGACGAGAGCATCGATCTTGAAGTGCGTCGCGGCAGCGAGAACCGCAAGATCACGCTGAAGCTTGCGTCCTTGCCCGAAGGCCCGCCCCCCGCCGATCTCCCGCCGGCCCACGGGCCGCTCAAGGCACCCGAGAAAAAGCCGCCCGACGTGGGACGGATCGAGCTGAAGTCCGACAGGGCCGGCCAAGCGGCCTGGGCCTACGTACACGAGGGCTATCGCGCGGACGTGCCGCACGGGCTGGTGGTCTGGCTGGCCAATGCGGCGGGCGTGGATGAAAAGGAACTTATGGCCCGGTGGAAGCCGCTGTGCGACCGGCACGAGCTGATCCTCCTGGTCCCGAAGCCGGCTGATCCGAAGCGGTGGCCGCCGGGCGATCTGCGCGGGGTCGCGGTGCTGCTTGCGGAGATGACCCTCAAGTACTCGCTGGACCCGACGCGCGTGGCGGTCTGCGGGCGCGAGACGGGCGGCACGGCAGCACTGGCCTTGGGACTGGCCGCGAACAGCCCGTTCCGCGGCGTGGCCGTGGTGGACGGGACCCTTGCCGGCACGCCCCCCGAGAGCGACCCGGCCATGCGCCGCGCGTTCTACGTCGCCGCCAGCCAGAAGTCCCCCGGGGCCGGACAGATCAAGGGAGCGATCGCCCGCCTGCGGGCCATGAAGTATCCGGTCACGGTGAAGGATCTGGGTCCCGAGCCAAGGGACCTCGCGCCGGACGAGCTGGCCGAGCTGGCCCGCTGGATCGACGCGTTGGACCGGATCTAGGGATGAGAGGTTTGCGTGCTTGGACCTGCTTGGCGCCGTCACGCGATTGGCATCTTCGCCGTGGTATTGCTGGCGACCGGCGCGATCGTGCCGTATGTGCTGGAGGAGAGTCCGGGCACAAAGGACCTGGAGGCCACGTGTTTTCGGATCGGCCCGCTGCTGGCGGTGATCTGGCTGGCCTACGAGCAGTTGAAGCGGATCCCGGTCTGGCTGTGGTGTACGTTGCCCGTGATCGTGTTAGTCCTTGCCACCCGGCCGCGTTGGCTCTGGGTTCTGCTGCCGCTGCTCGTGGCTGCGGCGATCCTCAAGCCGCGGGTCTGGCCGCGGCGGGGTCGTTAGGTGGAACCGGACCGGGCCCCAACTACTAACGCGGTTCCACTTAGGATGGGCCCCCACTTGTCACCCCCAAAGCGGCCGGTTAGAATCGCACAGTAGGGGAGGGTGACGAAACCCGATATATCGCCTTTGCGGCGGGCACGGACCCTGCCGCGTATCGTGAGTCCGAGGTCGAAGCATGAAAGTCAAAGGGGTCCTTGAACGGGGCGAAGAGGGGTACGTTGGTGCCCGCTGCCCATCGTTGAAGAGATGTTGGTCTCAGGGTGTCTTGAACACGCTGGACTGCCCCTTCCTGGCCTTGGGAAGATGGAAAACCCACACCGCTACATGAGCGAGTCTCCTGGCCGTGTTCGGATCGCCGCCACCGCAGATCGGCACGAGGGCGGCGATTCTGGCCAGTTGGCTGATCGCCTTCGTCGAATACTGCTTCCAGGTCCCGGCCAACCGCATCGGCCACAACGCCGGCGCGAGCTCCGCCCAACTGAAGACGTTTCAGGAGGTGATCGCTTTGGGCGTGTTCTGCTGCTTCTCGGTGCTGTATCTCAAGGAGCCGCTCCGGTGGAATTACGTGGCCGGCTTTGCCGGCCAAATCGTGATGGCCGGCAAAGCCGGCCCTACGATTCTGATCACGCGGTTCGGCGTCTAAGATTCGACGGGAAGCGAGGCGGCACCGGCATCCGAGAAGCCGTCGGCAAAGTCGAAGTGGCAGGAGTCCGCCCACTCCTGATCGCTGGCCGCAATCGCGTCGTAATCCCCAATCCGCTGCAAAGCCCTCCAGTTGCTCCCCGCCCCCGAGGCGCCGAGCTTTGGCACCACGTCTCCCCCCCGGTTGAATTTCGCGCCCTCGTCCGGCCAGTTCAACCCCGTGGCAGCACTGATCGTCATGTGCGGCCTTGGGCGGATCCCCGTGCCGCTCGTCTTGACCCGCAAGAGCAGGTTGCCGTGGACGTAGAAGAGGTGCCGCCCGCCGGGCCGGACGCCGGCCTCCGTGTTCCTCAGCAGCCTGAACCCGTAGGTGTTCCGCAGGTAGTCGTGAAACGAGTCGGTCGTCGTGAACCGTACTTTGCCGTCGGGACCCAACAGGTCCTGAAGCATGCCTTGCCCAAGCTCGCTCTCGCCCTCTTCGGCGAGCGAGCTCAATAGCGCAAAACCTCGCGAAACGGTACTCATGGCAATGGACTCCCACCCGCGTTTGGCTGGGTTTCGTAAACGCCCGGAGAATCCTACGGGCGACCGGAGCACGGTCCATCGCCCGCTGCGCAGTCGGCACGTTTCCCCCGAGAATCCGCTGGCCCTTCACGTAGCCGTGCGGGCCGGACACTCTGGCCGCCGAGCGTTCGTTCACGGCTGAGTCTGCGGGCGCTGGCGCCACTCGCGTCGCCAGGGCCATTGCGGTCCTACTCATCTGCTCAGTAAGATGCAGGGGACGGGGAGGGCTGTCCGTGGCGCGAGGTGACACACTCCGCGGCGACTGGCCATTCTCGTCGGCGGTGACTTCCCTAGAGGACCGTTGGAGGATCGAATGTCATGGCGCAGGCATATCAGCGACGCGGCGTTCTTGGGAAGAGAGTCGCGTTGGGCTCTCTGGTTGTACATTGGCTCGTGCTGACAATACCCGCGGCGGCCTTCCCTCAGGCATTGGATGCGCTCCTGAGCGATTACCGCCTGTACGGCTTGCCAGAGCCGCCCAAAGATGCTCCCCTCGTTCGTTTTGAGTCCGGTTGGCGAACCAGCACGAAGGACGGCAAGGAAATCACATGCGCTCACCTCGGGTTTTTGTTGCGAGCGGCCGGCAAGGACCGGCCGGCCGTGGTGCTCGTCGGGACGGAGGAATTCGAGATTAGGCCTTGGATACCCGACGTTCAAAAGGTCGATCCAAACTCGGTCAGCATGGAAAACATCCGCGGGGAATGGATGAGCTCCCCGTTTGGGATCAACGTGGGCCTTGCCACCGCGCTCCAGTGCAAGGCGCGGGGGTGGGACAAGCTGGGCCAACGTCTGTGGGACTTGAGTATCCGGGAGGAGAGCGGTCATCTTCGCTCCGTACTCTATTTGACGGCGAACTCGCCTGCCAAGCCCGCGCTCGCGGTGACGGCGTGGGCGCACTACGCCAATCAACTTGTCCGGCGCGACACGGACCGAAAAGTGATTCTGAAGCAAATGAAGGTCCTGATCGCGCGCGAGCCGAAGCTCGATGTCGACGATAATCGAGGACTGCTGAAATGCCTCGAGGCGACCATCGTGCCAAGTGCCGCGAAGGCCGGGACGCCGCAAGCGTTGATTGATGGACTGGTTGACCTACACGGCTCGACGAGCGTGTTCTCGTTTATGGATCAAATGCGAGAATCCCCGGCGCGGGCACGTCTGGTCGAAATGGGTTTTGAGGCCGTCCCGGTCCTCATCGAGCACCTGGACGACCCTCGACTGACGCGAAGCTACACCGCGGGCTTCGGCAACATGACCGCCCACGTCCGCCAGGTGGGCGACATCGTCTCCGACATCTTGCAGGGATTGGCGGGCGATGAGCTCGGACGCGATTGGCTTGACCGTCAGCTAGGTGACGTTGTGGCCAAGGCGAAGGCCCGCGAATGGTTTGACGCAGCGAGCAAGCTCGGCGAAGAGGCATACCTTGTCAAATACGCGCTACCGAAGGGGGGAGAGGGGCCGAATCCGCAGGTCTTGCACGTCCTGTCGAAGAAGTATCCGAGTCACTTGCCCGCGCTCTACCGCCGACTTTTCAACACGCCCGTGGAAATGGAGAGCCGTCCGCTCGCTGAACTGATCGCCGAAAGTCCGATGGGAAGGAAGGAGCAGATCGACCTGTTCCTGTCCGCCAGTAAGTCGGCTTTTGCAGAGCATCGACTGACCGCGATAGAGATGTTGAAGGATTTAGACCGCGGGCAGTTCGTGAAACTAGTAGACCAGGCCATTGACAACCTTCCGAAGATCGCCAAGAGCTCGCGATGGATCGCGGATGTCCACTCCTTGACGTGGCTGGCCACGGAGGCGGGCGCATGTCAATCGCTGGCAAAGGCGGCGCGCCAGTCGGATGTCGAGATCCGTATGGAGGTTATCGAGGCGATCGGCTGGAGCGGCGGCGAACCGACTGAACGAGGGAAGCGGCTTGAATTCCTTGCGGGCTTCCTCAGCGACGACAGCGTACGAAAGGCGCGGGAAAGGGACGAGAACCAACAATACACTCCCGCGGGTTCGCGTTTTCCCAATCTGGAGGTCCGGGACTTCGCGGCGATGACGATCGCCTCGATGTTGAAGACCGGTGATACGCCAAGCAAGGACTGGAGCACGGAACAATGGGCTGCCTTCCGGGCGAGAATACGAGAGCGACTGTTGCGAGAAGGGGTGCTTCGATAGCAGCTATCACGAACAGTGGTTGGAAGCGTTAAGACGCGCGCTACGCCCCCATGGATTCCCGCGAAATCGTCCGCCGCGCGATCGAGTTCGACTCGCCGCCCAGGCTGCCGTTCTGGCAGCACTGGAGCCACAAGATGCCCGAGTTCCCCGACGACGTCTGCAACGTCTGGGAGATGGACCGGGCCGAATCGGGCTGGTTCTTCGACAACCCGGCGCCGGACGACTGGGGCTGTCAATGGGAGACCAGGGATGCGAGCATGGGCCAGGTGGTGGTCTCGCCGCTGGCCTCGTGGTCCGAGCTGGACCGCTATTGCCCGCCGGATCCCCGCAATCCGTTCTACTACGAGCGGCTCGGCCCGCTCATTGAGGCGGCAGGGGATCGCTACGTGGCCGTAACCGCCCACAACCTCCTCTTCTCGCGCCTGCACAAGCTCCGCGGCTTCGCTGCCACGATGGAGGATTTCTATCTGGAGCCCGAGCGCATTCATCGCGTCCTGGACGTGATCGTCGAGTTCAAGCTCGCCCAGTGCGACGAGCTCCGCCGGCGGTTCGGCGGCCGGATCCACGGGCTTTTCGTGGCGGACGACTGGGGGACGCAATCCGGGCCCTTCGTCGGCAAGCGTATCTTCGACGAGTTCTTCGCCCCGAGATACCGGGCGATCTTCGACGCCATCCACGATTGCGGCTGGCACGTGATCCTCCACAGTTGCGGCCGGATCAACGCCCTGGTGCCGTCGTTCGTCGAGCTTGGCGTGGATGTGCTCAACATGCAGCAGTCGCGGAGTTACGGGCTGGTGGAGTTCGGCCAACAGTTTCGCGGCAAGGTCTGCTTCCTGGCGACGGTGGACATCCAGACCACCATGCCGCGAGGCGTCGAAGAAGAGGTCCGCGAGGAGGCCCGGCTGCTGGTGCGCCACTGGGGGACGATAGAGGGCGGCTTGATCGTCTTCGACTACGGGGCGTGGGAGGCGATCGGCGTGCGGCCCGAGATGCCGCGGATCATGTTCGACGAGTTCGCGCGGCAGTGCGGCGCGTGGAAACGGGCCTAGGACGGATTGGCAATCCGGCCGGAATCAGCGGGGCGCCCTTCTTACGCAGCGGAAGCCGATCAGGCCGGATACGTCCCGGGCGAAACAGATGTCGCGGTAGACCGGGTCCTCGTAGAGCCGATAAGCCGAGCGGCATTGGTCCGCCGTGGAGTTCCAACTGCCGCCCCGCAACACCCGGGCCTCGCCCGTCTTGGGTCCGCGGGGGTCCTGTTGCGGGCTCTGCGCATAGTAGTCCTTTTGATACCAGTCGTTGCACCATTCGCAGACGTTGCCGTACACGTCGAAGAGCCCCCAGGGATTCGGCTCCATCTGGCCCACCGGCGAAGGCCGCCTCAGCGGGCAACTTCGCTTGAACCAGGCATGACGGCTCAGTTGGGCCGGGTCGTCGCCGAAGCTGTACTCGGTGGCCGTGCCGGCCCGGGCCGCATACTCCCACTCGGCTTCCGTGGGGAGCCGGTATCCATCGGCCTCGAAATTGCACTGGCCGGTCTTCAGGTCGTAGGCCGGCTGGAGCCCTTCCTCGCGGGAGCGGGCATTGCAGTATTCGACCGCGGCCGGCCAGCGGATCTGCTCCACCGGGTTCTTGGGCTTCTTCCAGTGCGACGGGTTCTTGCCCATCAGCCGCTCGTACTCTTCCTGCGTCACTTCGCAGCGGTCCATGTAGAAGGAGCTGACGTAGACCTCGTGCGGGCTTTCGTCGGGCTCGCCGCTTTGGGCGCTCCCCATCTCGAACCAGCCGGCGGGAATCAGGACCATCTCGACGCCGCTTGGCGTGGTGATCGCGCCCGCGGGGGCGTTCTCGCCCGACGGCTCGCCGGGCTGCCTACAGGAAGAGAGCAGAACGAGAGAAGCCAGGGTAAGGATCGCGACTCCGCGCATTGTTTTGAGTGCAGTAGGACGGGCGTCTCGCCCGTCCGCGGCGAAGACGGCAGATACGGACCGGCGAGACGCCGGTCCTACTGAGCGCATCGTGCGCGGGTTCACTTGGCTTCCTCCTCGGCCGGCGGCAGCCAATCGTAGTCCCAGTGGTGGCCGAGCCACCCCGGCGGGCTGATGGTGATGGTGGCGGCGTCGGCCAGACGCACGATGCAGATCGGGCTGTGGACCCGCCAGCTCCCGGCATGGGGAATCTTCGTGTAGGCGACGTACCGCCCGCAGTGCGACCACCGCCCGCACGGGTCCTGGCCGATCAACTCCTTGGGCAGGGTGACGATCTTGCCGTCGGTTCCGCCGGGGAGCGAAGGCTCGAACTTGCGCACGGCGAGGCTGTTGCCCGCGTTCCAGCAGATCCACTTTCCGTCGGGCGAGAAGGCGGGGTGGCACTCGCCGGCGGAGACGGGATGGTTGGGCATCTTGCGGATCTCGCCGCCCTGGGAGGAGAGAAAATCGATCGTGTATTTGCTCCCCAGGTAGTCGCGGATCTCGAAGATGAACCATT